>NZ_JAQMUA010000315.1:0-26669 GCF_028330895.1 Kamptonema animale CS-326
GCTTCGCTTCGCTCGCAATGACGACGGAGAATTACTAATAAAAATGATAAACTAACAAACTTATTACCAATTACCAATTACCAATTACCAACCACCAATTACCAACTAACAGCTAACAACCAACAACCAACAACTAACAATTAACAACTAACAATTACCAATCAAGCCAGTAACAACGGAAACCAAATTGCCAAAGCTAAGAGAGTAAGAAACAAAACAGGTAAAGTCAAAATTACATTGAGACGAAAATATTGACTCCATTTTATATCCCAGCCTCGGCGCTTCAAGATATTGAGCCAAAGTAGGGTTGATAAACTGCCAATCGGAGTAATTTTAGCACCCAAAGTGCAACCAATGACAGCGGCGTAAACCATGCCTTCTTGGATATCGGGAGGGATGGTATAAGTAGATTGAATAGCTAAGGTGTGAATTAAGACAGCAGGTAAATTATTAGTAACGGCGGCAAGTATTGTCGCTAAAAATCCCGTGCTAATTATAGATAGAAATAATCCCCATTGGGCGAACTGTGCTGAGATTAATCCGATTGTAGTTATTAAGCCGGAATTACCCAAGGCGATCGCGATTATATACATCCCCCAGCTAAATAAAATAATTTGTACGGAGGTAGAGTTGAGGAAGTGTACGAAGGGAGACAAGGAGCGGAAGAGCGGCGTAAAAGGCAGCAGCGGTACGGCTGAATTTGCATAGGAGAAACCGCTTACAGGATCGAAATAAATTGTAGCGTCAACTTTTGCTGTGTCTTTTTCAGGTTGGTTACTGTTTATTTTCTCTGCTGTCGGTGGGAAAGCTTCTGGTTCTTTAATCTCCTGTTTTTTTGGAAAGAAATGAGGCTCAATAGCTGGTTTAAAAGCTGTTCTAACCAAGTCGAAGGATGGGTAGGTGGGGGGGATATCAGACCAGAAATAGAACAAGAAAACGGAGAAACTGGCGGCGATCGCAACTCCGCTGACGGGTATCATGACTGAAGCGTAGCGTGTTGGGGAAATGTCGGCATAACTCGCAGCGATGGTATTCACTAAATTGCTGGAGGTGAAAGCCAAACTAGCAACGTCAGCAATAAAACCTGTGGCGATCGCAAAAGCAAAGGTTGGTTTCCGGCGAAAACCAAGCAATGTGAGGATTTCAAAGACAAAGGGGGTGAGAGTCAGCGTTGCGCCGCAGTTAGTCAGTAAGATACTGGCAACTACAGTCGCCAGTCCCAGCATTAAAAATAGTAGCCTACCTCTGTTCAAATTCCAGCCAGCCGCACGGAGTGCTAACCAGCGTAGGGCCCCGGTTTGTTCGAGAATCCAGTTCAAAGCGAGCAAAGCCGCCAATGTCAGGGTGTTGTTGCCGAGAATTACTCTGGCGGCGGGGAGATTTTGTAACGCGATCGCACCAGTGGCTAAGGTGGCGATCGCTCCCCCCAAAGCGCTAAAACCGATGCCTAATCCCCTTGGTTGCCAGATGGCGATCGCGAGGGTAAGCAAGAAAATGGCTAAAATCAAGTTTATGCAGATCCCTGAGTCAGAAAGTGTTGACTTTATTCTGCATCATTTAAAGTGCCGCCAATAAACTCACTTTTTTTGTCCTTAACTTCAAGCTGCTTCAATTAAGTCCCAAAATCTGTCATCTTCTGCAATGAACTCAAAATCTGGTTCCGTTGTTGCTTCGATCCGATATTGGGGATTGCGCGCGATCGCGTGTTCTAGATTTTCAACTGCCAAGTCTACTTCCTGTTGCAAAGCATAACAAATCGCCTTGTTGTAATAAGCGTTGGCAAAGTCTGATTTAATTTTAATCGCGCGGTCAAAGCTTTCAATTGCTTCGTTATCGCGTTCTAGCTTGACCAACATCTCGCCTCTGGAATTCCAAGCTTTATAAGACTCATAATTCAATTCTATGGATTTGTCGAAAGAAGCGATCGCCTCTTCATACCGTTCTAAAACCCCCAAAGCTAAACCTCGATTTAACCAGGCAACAGCATCATCAGGCTCTACCTGAACCGCGCGATCGAAGGATTTGAAAGCTTCCTCCTCCTGTTGTAACGTCCCTAGTGCCACCCCTCGGTTGACCCAAGCTTCGCGGTAATCGGGATTGATTTCGATGGCTTTGTCAAAGGATGCGATCGCGTCTTCCGCACGTTTCAATTTTGCCAAGGCTAATCCTCGGTGCAGCCATGCTTTGCTATCCTGCGGCTGCATTTCCAACACCTGGTTAAAATCTGCGATCGCTGCTTCATAACGCCGCAATTCTTTTAAGGTAATACCTCGATGATACCAAATATTAGCATCATCTGTTTTCAGTTCAATCGCTCGATCGAAAGCAGCCTTTGCCTCTTCAAACTGCTGCAATTCCCACTGAGCAAGACCACGCTGATACCAAATCTCAGGGCTATTTTGCTTGATTTCCAAAGCGCGATTGCAATTGGATATTACCTCATTGTAACGCCCTTGAGATAACAAATTATTTCCCTCATTGATATAGTCTTCCACATTCAAGAACAATTCAGGATGATTTGATTTCAGGCGTTCAATTTGTTCGTTTAAACCTTGAATTTTTACCGTCACTTCCGGGATCACAGCCTCTGCGATCGTCGTCGGCGAACTTTCAGCAATTTTCTGCCAAATTTGAGCCTTATGAGTTTGAGTTTCCGATAGTATTTCTGAAAGTTGAGCAACCAAATCACCCTGGGATTGCTCTAAATTCTGAATCGTTAAATCCTTACGAGCTTGTACCTGAGTTTCCAACTCCGTGAGTACAGCAGTAATTTCAGTTTCTAGTTGTTCTAAGTTCTGTAGAGCTAAATTTTTCCCTCCTTGAATCTCAGACATCAATGTAGACAATTGAGCCTTTGCAGAACTCTGGAGATTTTCCAAATCCTGAAAAGTTTGGTTCTGATTTTGTTTAATACCAGCTTGGGAATCCGAGACAAAAGTAGTAAACTCTGTCTCTAGATCTTTCAAATTCTTGCTCACCAACAGCATTTGTTTTTTAATTTCCAAGTGCAATTCTGAAAGTTGAGCAGTTATTTCTCTCCCTAATCGTTCCTGATGTTTAATTGCTTCTGCATGGAACAGCCGCACTTTTTGTTCAGAATCAACTTTAAGTTTTTCTAGACACTGGGTTAAATCAGACTCTTGCTTTTTCAAGTTTTCCAGAATAAAATCCTGTTGTCTTTCCACATTAACTGGAATTTGAGCCAATTTAATTGATAGCTCTGACTGCGCTTGTTTGAGATTTTGTAGAATTAAATCCTGTTGTTTTTCGGCATTAACTGAAATTTCAGCTAATTTAGCCGACAACCCAGATTCCGCCTGCTTCAGATTTTGCAGAATTAAATCCTGTTGCTTTTCTGCATTAATTTTAATTTCCGAATATTGAGATGCAAACTCAGCTTCCGTCTGTTTCATAGTTTGCAGGACTGTATTTTTCTGACCTTGAACCTCAGACTGCATATCCAAAAGCTGAGGAGCAAACTGTGAGGATAATTTTTCTAAATTTTGGAGAATTAAATCCTGCTGGTTTTGAATATTTTCCTGGATTTCAGCAAGCCGTACCGCAAACTCTACCTCGGATTTTTTTAGCTTGTCGAGTCCATATTTCGTCTCTTCTCCAACATCGGCTTGCACTTGAGAAAACAACTTCGAGGTTTTCTCTTTTTTAACAGCTAACTCTTCGTGAAAATTTGATTCCTCGCGCTCTAAATCTGTTTCTATCTCCTCAGCTTTTAGGAGAATACCTTGAACAGTTTGATTAGCTTCAGCAATCCGCTTGTCCAAACCTTTTAATTCATTAAGCTGACTTCTCGCCATACTTGCGATCTCAAACATCACAGCTCGGCGCAACAGGAACAAAACTACAATTGCAGCAGCTAAAAGTAGCACAAAAGCCCCAAGCACAACATTAAATAAAAGTGTTGTGCGACTAAAATTGCGGAGATTTTCAGCTTGAGTTCGCTCAAGAATCCGCTTTTGTTCTCGCAATTGTTCGAGTTCCCGCCGCTCCCCAGTAGAAATGGGTTTTGTCTGAGTTGTTTCAGCAGCATTTGGGGAGGTGGGTTGAGCAAAAGCAACACCCACAGACAATAAAAGCGTTGAAAGAACGGCATTACCTGCCAATACTAAAGCGAATTTCGGATGCTTTTGTTTCATTTGGGGTACCGAGTTGCATTCAAACGGATAACTTAATCGTGCTCTTACTCTTTTCTTTGGGTCTTCTGAGCCTTTGGGGTTCGTTAACTAAATTCTACCTTATACCAAAATTATTCAAGTGAGCGCTGCTGAAAGTATATTTCTCTCCCTTAACATATAGATTATAGCAGCGCTCACCTTACAACCCCGATATTTGTTGCCTTAGTCCGCCGATGCCGACTTTATGCGTGTAGCAGCGATTTCAAGGGCTTAATTTTTTAATTTTTAGCAGTGGGAGTCTGAATAGATGCCTTTGACAAAGGTCGATCTAAATAATTGTAAACTACCCGCGAAATTTGGCGGACAAAATCCCTTACAATCGGATCGTTATAAGGGCGCTTGACAAATATCGCCGCTAAATAGCGCCTACCATTGGGCATATCAATAATACCAGCATCTCCTACCAGAAAACCGATATCTCCTGTTTTATCAGCAATCGCTGCACCTGGCCCAATCCCAGCCGGAAGCAACGTTTTAATGGTAGTGTGGCGCAACAATCCTAATACTTGTTCGCGGCTAGAATCAGAAACTAATTTATTCTGAACTACCATCGCTAACAAGCGCACCATCTCAACCGAACTCGTTGTATTTGTTCCCTGGAAATCCCCTAGCCAATTGCGAATCACAGTATCATTTAGCCCCCAACTGCGAAAGCGCTGATTGACTTTTGCAATTCCTCCTAAGCGATCGATAATCATGTTAGTAGCAGTATTATCGCTAATTGTAATCATCTTATCGACAGTTTCTCGGATGCTAAACTTAGTCCAATCCGCCTCGTCTTGCATAGTTCCAGAACCGCTGGCAACTAAGTCTGGCCGCATCACCAGAGTTTCATTCATACTGATTTTACCAGCATCTACATCTTGATAAAAAGCGATCAGAATTGGCAATTTAATCGTACTTGCCGCTGGAAAGATCCGAGAACCATTGATATCCAAATAGTTACCTGTCTCTAAATCCAGAAAAAACATTCCAGAACTCAGCGTGTCGTATTGCTCAATTAAGGATTGAATTTGGGGCTTAACCGCCGTCATTTCGGAACCGTTTGGTATCGCTAAATCCTGAGAATAGTCTCTCTCAATAGTAGGGGTTGAAATTTCACTCCTTGATTGCTCAATTGAGACTATTGCTTGAGGTGAAAAATTGGCATTTGCTGCTAACTCTGGAGTTGGCAATTGCACAGACCAACGAGTGGAAGATTCGCCAATAACGCGCACTTTTGTCGGGTCTAATGTATAACCTGGGGCTAATTCAATTACTAACCTGGTAGTGTCAGTATCAAACTGTCCGGCGCGAATTTCTCGAATAAATGATACTCCCTTTTGAGGCGTTTTTGGGTATTCTAAATTTATTCCCGGTAAATCTATTACTAAACGGCTAGGGTTAGCAATAAGCTGAACTTTTGGCTGAACTCCTGAATCTGTTGTAAATTCGAGCTGATTGTGGTTAATATCGAAGTACCAAGATGTTAAGATGTCAGCTTTGGCGGGAGAGTTAAACAGAAAAACACTGAGTAAACTGGGTAAGAGCAAGCGTAGTTTTAGCGTCATTTTTATACAGAAAGAGGCGTGTCAACCTCAACTGGAAAGGGGCGAGAATTGCGATCTCAACCGCTTCCCAGTTGAGCTTTTAGAATAATAAACGCTATCGGTTCCCTTTGGTTGGGATAAAGTGCGCTACCTAGAATCGAGTTTGGACTTGGCAGGCAGACTCTAATCATACTATAGTCTTTCTCAGGTAGATGAGGTACGACTAATAATTGCTAATTGCTAATTGCTAATTGCTGAAAAATCCTCTCCCCATCTCCCTCTTCCTTCTTCCCTAGCCCTGAGCATCGTAGCCCCTAGCCCCTCTATAAACTATAATGTTTTGGGACAAATATCATCATCAAACCAAGCCGTTAACGCCACAGCCAAAGCATCAGCAGCATCATCCGGTTTAGGAATATCATCTAATTCTAATTCCCTCGCCACTGCGTCTTGTACATCATACTTATCAGCATTGCCCCGGCCTGTTAAAGCTAGTTTAATTTGAGCTGGGGTAAACTCAACTAAAGGGACATTTTGCTGAGCTAATACTAACATCAAAACTCCTCTTGCTTGAGCGACAACAATGGCACTCCCCATTTTATAGAAAAACAACTTTTCCGCTACGGCTAAATCCGGTTTGAACTGGTCAATTATAGCGTTTAAATCATCGTAAATAGTGCGGAGACGCTGCCCCATTTCTTGACCTGCGGGAGTTTTAATCACGCCAAAATCAATCATTGAAACGCGATAATCTTCATCTTTTTTCCCCGCAATAATTTCACAATCAATTACCCCAAATCCTAGAATTGCCAGCCCCGGATCTAATCCTAGAATTCGCTTTTTCATTGTAATAATGGCTAATAGCTAATGGCTAATTGGTAATTGGTAATTGGTAATTGGTAATTGGTCATATCCGTTAAATTGCTTATAGAATCCGTCGCCTAATACCATTAGCCATCAGCAATTAGCAATTAGCAATTAGCAATTAGCAATTAGCTATTAGCAATTAGCAATTAGCAATTATCCATTAGCCATTAGCCATTAGCCATTAGCCATTTCCAAACCAAAAACTTGACCGAATACTTTTTGAACTTTGTAGCCAGAGTCGATGCTTTCTAAGGGATCTTTCCGCAACCGATGCCGCAAACAAAGAGTGACAACTCGGCGAATGTCATCAACAGTAACTTCCGTCCGACCTTCATAAGCTGCCAAAGCTTTTGCCGCCCGATTAGTAACAATATCTCCCCGCAGTCCGTCCACATCTAATTCAGCACAAACTTGGGAAATTTTTACGCGCAAATCGTAATCAAGTTGTACTGATTTTAACCTTTCCTGAGCATCTACAAGCTGTTTTTGCAGTTGATTTTGCTCTGGTTCATATTTTTCTAAAAATTCTTTAGGATTTTGGTCAAAATCTGACCGTTGCTCCACAATTTGTACTCTTAAAGTAGGCTCTTTTACAGTCCTAATTTCGGCGTGCATCCCAAATCTATCCAGCAATTGCGGGCGTAATTCTCCTTCTTCTGGGTTGCCGGAACCAACTAGGACAAAACGCGCTGGATGGCGGATAGAAATGCCTTCTCTTTCTACAGTATTCCAGCCACTTGCTGCCGAGTCGAGCAAGACATCTACTAAGTGATCGTCGAGCAAATTGACTTCATCAACGTAAAGAATGCCGCGATTTGCTTTAGCTAAAAGCCCCGGTTCAAAAGCTTTAACACCTTCAGATAAAGCTTTTTCAATATCAATAGTGCCGCAAACTCGGTCTTCCGTAGCGCCCAAGGGCAAGTCTACCATTGGGACTTTTTTCTTGGCGATCGCAATTTCTACCTGCTGTGCTACCCTTTCTCGCAAGGCATCACTCATTAATTCGGGATCGCTGGGATGGCTATTGAAGGGGTCATCCGCCACCACATCAATTTCTGGCAACAAGTCAGCTAGGGCGCGGATAGTAGTAGATTTGCCCGTACCGCGATCGCCCATAATCATCACGCCCCCAATCTTGGGGTCAATCACATTCAACAGCAGCGCCAGTTTCATCTCCTCCTGGCCAACAATGGCCGTGAAGGGAAAAACAGCGCGGCGGGCAACGCTAACAGCAGGCGGCGCACCCGCATTCTGGGTATTAATGGCTTCGGCAGTAGGACTCACAATAAACTCTAAACTTTTATTACCGTCTTTCATTGTCGCACAAAAGGGGCATTACATTGAATTCGCCTAATGAATCTGCTGAAACTGAAACAGCAGCTCTAATTGCTGAACTACGGGAAAAGGCTATCAAGCATCATCCTAAAAATATTATCAGGATTGCCAAAAGTGTTGAGGGTAAAATTATCTTTCTGGGAACTGAAAATATTACTTATGGTTGGAACACATTTTGACAGACGATCGCTCTCAAATTAGCAAGAGTCTAATTTTTGAAGGACAAATTCCAGATGCAGTTGTGCAAAATATCTAAAAAGAATTGGGAATAAAAAATCGTAGTTAAAACTAACGATAAAATCATATTTTCGTAGTTTAATATACAGAATTCTGTGTAAATCTACCCCTTAATTAGGATTAAAGCCTCAAGTTAAGATTCAGATGTCTGACTCCCTAACAGAACTCATCAATTCAAAAAGACTTCTGTTTGATTTACAACAAGCAAATGAGATTGCTTTATATTTTGCTGGATGCTTAGACCCAGAGGAAATTGCACGTCGGGTAACAGATGGTTTGGTTGAGAAATTCGATTGTGCTTTTGCCCGAATCTGGCTGCTGGAACCCGAACAAAATATTCTGAAATTGGTTGCTTCCTCCGGAATGTATACCAACACTAATGGATTTTTTTCACGAGTGCCAATGGGAGCCTATAAAGTTGGCAAAATTGCCCAAAATCGGGTTTCTTTTTTAAGTAATAACTTAGCGGCTGAGTCCTGGGTAGGAAATCGAGAGTGGGCGATGGCTAACAATATTCAGGGGTTTGCGGGGTATCCTTTAGCAATTAAAGATAGAGTAATTGGAGTTCTGGTAACTTTTAGCCACTACGGGATGGAGCCAGAATTTTTAGAAGTTTTGCAGACACTTTGTACGATAGTTACGAGCGCATTGGATACCGCCTTACACTACCAGAAAGAAAAGCAAAGTTGGCAATTAACAAACCGCATTCCTACATTTAGTAACCTTTCTTTATCGGATCGGATAGCTAGTATTCTCAGCTCTGCCCGATTAACTCTTGTCGGAACTGAGCAACCTTTAAACTTAGCTCTAGGTTATGTATTTCTAGAAGCGGCTACCATTTTAAATAGAATAGAATGCACTTACGGTCGCCTAATCTATGCAGAAAACTCTCTGGCTTTAGAAGCAATTGTACCAATTACTAATTTAAGCAATTACGATGCAAAAGATTATATAGAATCGAGTCTCGGCAAATTATTTCTTACTGTTTCCTGTTTGGGTGGAGTTCTAGAAATCGAGACTAATATCAACCAGCGAGTGATTCAGATTTTTCTGAAAATACCCTATTCCCAGGAGAATGAGGGTAAAAAATTGCGGATTCAGTGCCGTCTACCGCTGCTGCAACTAGCATTTACTCAGTTGGCTTTTTCAGCAGATATGATAGTTTGTCAGGGAATAGATGAGGATCTACCATTGTTGACTGATGATGTAACCCAAATTCAATCAGCTAAACGAGTTTTATGGATTCAGCAAGGGAATCAGGTTTTACCAAAGGGAATTAAGGCTAAAATTGATTTTTCAATTAGTCCAGAACAGTTACGCGAAGCAGTAGAAGCGGTAATTTCTGGTAAATCGTGGGGTATCGAAGCAAGTATGGAAGTGCAGCAAATACTTTCGGAACGGGAGTTAGAAATTTTAGGTTTGTTAACTAAAGGATTGCGCGATCGCGATATCGCCAATCGTCTGATTATCAGTGAAAGTACGGTTAAGTTTCATATAAATAATGTGCTTAAAAAGTTCAAAGCGCAAACTCGTTATCAGGCACTTCATCAAGCAGTTGTCAATGGTTGGATTCAGTAGTTTAGGGGCGAATTTTAGCCCATGTAGATAATCCCCGCATTACGATAGATAGTCTCTATGAGTTCAGCTCCAACGATATGTTAGATTGCAAAAATTATAGGACTGGGTGCAATTTCTTTCTCTTGTAAAAAAGCTAAAAATGTGAAGTAACCATAAAAGACTATCCTGATGATGGAATTTCTCTCTTTAGATTGAAAGAATTGGTAGTAGAACACATCTGGGTGCGATCCTTTTTTAGTTAATCCCAGTTCTGGATCAATGAAGTATTGATTGATCCGGGTAAAATATTCGGCATCTTCAGGGGGATTTAAATCACGTTTTAAGAAGTTGAGACTTTTGATAATACAGCTATTAACCCACTTCTCTTGATACCCTGAATCATGATAGTAAAGAGCACGAGCAATTGATTCAATTACACGCTCAATACGCTCCACCTCGTATGTAATGGCTAAAGTATCGTAAGGAATAAGTAAACCGTTATTTATGGAAATAACTCTTGCGTTTCTAGCGGTTGAAAAAATTCTCTTTCCTAAGACCGCCTCACGCCTTAGCAAAGTTTGAACCCATTTTGACTTAAAGATGGTAAATGCAAGATCACTTTTGGAGTTCATAACGATAACTGCTGCTGCATATTCATCATCTCTGGATCGGAAATTATTGTGTTCTGAACATGAAGGTACAGTTATTAGATTGCTTCTATAGTCTGAGCTATTGCTAGGCAAGTATTTCTTCTCAGGAAAGAAGCATTTCGGAGGAATGTGATCTCTTGTTGTTGCTGTTCGTTCACAGGCATAGCACTTTTGAGATTTCATTGTTCAAACAATTATAGAAGTCTAAATATACTACTCAAGTTAATACTACATATTATAGCAAGTATTATTAAAGAAGTGGCGAAGTTTAGGAGTAAGTAGCAGCTTACATGAGCTTTGCGACTCAGTAATCGCCCTCCCCAAAACTCATCACCTATCGATTTAGATAGTCACTAATGCCTACTTAGCAAAGTTTCAGACAGCGCGATCGCCACCCCTAATCATATCATTAGACTTAAAACTTCCGTATTCAACGATACAAAACACCTTCTCTGCTAGCACTTAACCTAGCAACATATTCGAGCAAGCAAGCAAGAAGGGAACCAATGAACAATCACTATTCAGTCGTCATTGTAGGAGGTGGTCAAGCGGGTCTATCCATGAGCTATTGCTTAAAGGAGAGAGGCTTAGATCACATCGTTTTTGAAAAAAACAAAATTGGGTATTCGTGGCGCTCAAAACGTTGGGATTCCTTTTGTTTAGTCACACCCAATTGGCAATGTCAGCTTCCAGGTTATTCCTATCCAGGGAACGATCGACATGGATTTATGAAAAAGGATGAAATCGTCAAATACATTGAGGAATACGCGGCATCATTTGACCCTCCTCTTCAAGAAGGTGTTGAAGTTTTAAAACTCCATAAAAATCGTTCTCAGGGTATTTTTGAATTAACAACTACAATCGGTGACTATACAGCAGATCAGGTAGTAGTTGCATCTGGTAGTTACCATCTCCCTAAAATGCCAAAAATCGGCGAACGTCTTCCTGAAAATATCGTACAGTTACATTCCTCAGAATACAAAACACCGGAGTTGTTACCTGAGAAAAGCGTGTTAGTTGTAGGAACAGGACAGTCAGGTTGTCAAATCGCTGAAGACTTACATCTGGCAGGTAAAAAAGTACATTTGTGTGTAGGAGGTGCGCCCCGTTCTCCACGCAGATATCGCGGAAAAGATGTCGTTGATTGGCTCGATCAAATGGGTTATTATGATTTGTCAATTGACAAACATCCCCAAAGAGAGAAGGTAAGAACTAAAGCCAATCACTACGTTACTGGGCGCGATGGTGGCCGTGAAATAGACTTGCGACAATTCGCCGTAGAGGGAATGCAACTGCATGGGAGATTGAAGAATATTAGCAGTAAGAGTCTCGAATTTTTCGACGACTTAAAGCCAAATTTAGACCAAGCAGATGCGGTTGCTGAAAGTATCAAGAAAACCATTGATGGATTTATTGAGAAAAACCAAATCGAAGCTCCTATTGACCCGCCCTATCAACCGATTTGGGAGCCAGAGAAAGACGTTTTAACGCTAGATTATGCACAGGAAAATATTGGTGCGGTTATTTGGTGTACGGGATATCAATCTGATTTTAGTTGGATCGAAATTCCAGTATTTGATGGTAAGGGTTATCCGGGTCACGATCGCGGTGTAACTGATGTGCCAGGATTATACTTTTTGGGGCTCCCCTGGTTGTATACCTGGGGTTCAGGACGATTTTCGGGAATTGCGCGGGATGCAACTTATCTAGGCGATCGCATTCTGGCAAAGAAAAAAGTATCTTCTGTAAGCGAGTCGAGCATTGTTAATGAATTTTTACTTGGCTCATAGTTGACCACAAATTATCTATTAGTCCCTCTTAGCTCGGACTTTGTTTGTGTAGTAACGGTTTCAACCGCCAAATAAAAACAATCATAAACTTACCACCTATCGATTTAGATAGGTAGGCGCTGATAGTTTGGGATCGTTTTAGCTAATGCGATCGCTTCCCCTAGCTTTATTGTTAGACCTTAACCTTTTGTAGTAACAGATACAAAACAACCAATCTCCAACACTTAATCTGACAACATCGTTTAAGTTTGCTGAAAGTTTCCGACAGATATCTGCTGCTTCTATTGGGTTAAAAGCATTAGTGTCACAGGTTTCAACTTGCACAATATTAAGGAGAAAATCATGCCTGAAGTAACCGCTCCCGCTCATCAAACCGGTGATTTTTTTGTAAATTACGAAGAGAAAGTATTTCCCGATGTCAAAGCTGAACCTGGTGAGAAAGCATTAGTTACATTTCACACCGTTGCCTTTGAAGGTTCCATCGGTTTTGTAAACTTATTGCAAGCAACTCGTCTGCAAAGAAAAGGCTTTGAAACATCAATTTTACTTTATGGCCCCGGCGTAACTCTGGGAGTACAGCGCGGTTTTCCCAAGTTAGGCGACTCAGCATTTCCCGGACATCAAAACTTTAACGACCAAATCACCAAATTCATGTCAGAAGGCGGAAAAGTTTACGCTTGTCGCTTTGCTTTACAAGCACTTTATGGACACGGCGAACCCTCCCTCATTCCGGGAATTATTCCGATTAATCCCTTAGATGTGCTGGACTTAGTTTTGCTGCATCGCAAAGATGGAGCCTTGATTTTAGATACCTGGACACTTTAGTAGTTTTGAGTTTTGAATTATAAGTTTTGAGTTAAGAAACTACTCAAATAAAAACTTATAATTCACAACTTTTTCAAGGAGGCATTGTGGATTACTCCCGTACCGTCCGAGCGGCAGCAGTACAAATTAGCCCAGTTTTATTTAGTCGAGATGGCACGACTGAAAAAGTCTTAGAGGCTATCGCCAAAGCTGCCAAAGAAGGGGCGCAATTGGTCGTTTTTCCTGAAACTTTCATCCCATATTATCCGTATTTTTCCTTTGTACAACCTCCCGTATTGATGGGAAAAGAACATATGCGGCTTTACGAAGAAGCCGTAACCGTTCCTAGTCCAGTAACAGATGCCGTAAGTAGAGCCGCCCGCTCTTATGAAATTGTAGTAGTGCTAGGAGTAAATGAGCGAGATCGTGGCTCACTTTACAATAGTCAACTAATCTTTGATGCGGACGGTACGTTGTTACTAAAGCGGCGCAAGATTACGCCAACTTATCACGAGCGGATGGTATGGGGACAAGGGGATGGTTCAGGTTTAAAAGTCCTAGATACAGCAGTTGGTAAGTTAGGTTCCTTGGCTTGTTGGGAACACTATAATCCTCTGGCGCGATTTGCATTAATGGCGCAGCACGAACAAATTCATTGCGCTCAATTTCCTGGTTCTTTAGTTGGACAGATTTTTACCGATCAAATTGAAGTAACTATCCGCCATCATGCACTAGAATCTGGCTGTTTTGTGGTGAATGCAACGGGTTGGCTTTCTCCAGAACAAGTTGCACAAATTACTTCTGATGAAAAGTTGCAACGAGTGTTAAGCGGTGGCTGCAATACTGCAATTATTGGGCCGGAAGGAAATCATCTGTGTACGCCGATTACAGAAGGTGAAGGAATGGCGATCGCAGATTTAGATTTCTCGCTAATTACTAAGCGAAAACGAATGATGGATGCTGTTGGTCACTATTCTCGCCCCGATTTGTTGCAATTGCGGGTTAATTTAGATGCTCAAACAGTGATGGAATCAGTTACAGATGACAGATTTCAGGCTTCGGAAGCAATGAGTAATCATCATTATAAGGCTTACGAAGAGTTGCCTCTAAATCCGTCTTAAAAGCAGTGCTAATTTATTAGCCATAACAGGAATTATGCAAAGAAACCGGGTTTCTATGAAAAATTAAATATTCTCAACTAGAGATTTAGGAAGAAACCCGGTTTCTGATCTGTTTCTGATCTCGACGTGCCTAAATCCTGCCTAAATCTCCGATCCAAAACCCTTAACTTATGGAAATGAAACCACCCCTTCCACCTTTTACACTAGAAACTGCTCTGATCAAAGTGCAAGCAGCAGAAGATGCTTGGAACACTCGCGATCCTCAGAAAGTTGCCTTAGCTTATACAGAAGATTCTCAGTGGCGAAATCGAGCGGAATTTTTTAGCGGCCGCGAGGCGATCGCAGCTTTTCTGCAACGTAAGTGGGCTAAAGAGTTAGATTATCGCCTCAAAAAAGAGCTTTGGAGCTTTACTGATAATCGCATTTCTGTCCGATTTGAGTATGAATGGCACGATGATTCTGACTATTGGTATCGTGCTTATGGCAACGAACAATGGGAGTTTGCCGAAAATGGTTTAATGCGGAGACGAGAAGCCAGCATTAACGATGTTCTCATTCAAGAATCTGATAGAAAGTTTCGATGGGAGCGCAAACCAAATTTATGAATAAACAACAATTAATTGTAGAGCTTCAAACTCATGGATTAAAGTTAGTTAACCATGAAATGGGAGCCGCAGGACGAAAAGGTGGGGCAGGCCCTTCCGATCATAAAGCTATTACCGTAGATGGTACAACGGTAATGGTTCCAATTTATAACAATCCAGCCGCTCAATCACCTTACAATGTGGCGATTGACAAGACAACAAACCAGATGATTTTACAATTGAATCGAGAAGCGATCGCGCCGATTCAATTTCCCCAACAACCCAAGTTTTATAGTCTGACTACGGCTGATGGTATTCCTTACAATCAAATAGCTTTGTTGCACAGTCGAGATGTTTTAGCGACAACGGTTTTGCAAACCTGTATCCGTTATGGCAATACCGCAACTTCTTGTCAGTTTTGCGCGATCGGACAATCCTTGGAAGCAGGTAGAACTATTGCTCGGAAAACCCCCGATCAACTAGCGGAAGTCGCAGAAGCGGCTGTACGGCTCGATGGGGTGAAGCAAATGGTGATGACGACTGGAACGCCAAATACGAGCGATCGCGGCGCAGCTTATCTAACAGAATGCGCTAAAGCGATTAAAGCAAAAGTCAATCTTCCCATTCAAGCGCAATGCGAACCACCCGATGATTTCATCTGGTTCGATCGCATGAAAGCGGCGGGTGTAGATAGTTTAGGAATGCACCTAGAAGCGGCCGATCCCCAAGTTCGGGCAAGAATTATGCCGGGTAAAGCAACAGTGCCTATTGAGTATTATTTTGAGGCATTTGCAGCCGCCGTTAAAGTCTTCGGTTGGGGACAGGTAAATACTTATTTACTAGCAGGATTGGGAGATAGCTTAGAAACTTTGTTGCAGGTTTGCGATCGCCTAATTCAAATCGGAGTTTACCCCTTTGTTGTCCCCTTCGTTCCTATCATGGGAACGCCACTCGCCAATCATCCAGCTCCTAAAAGTGAATTTATGTTCGCACTCTATGAGCGAGTGGGTTCCATGTTAAAGCAGGCAGAAATGTCATCAGCAGAAATTAAAGCAGGTTGTGCTAAATGTGGTGCTTGTTCTGCCCTTTCTAACTTTGAAAAGTAATTTTCATCAATCTCAATAAGTAAAATTCATGTCAAGCAATACTTACCAATTCAAATTAGCAACGAATAGCCAAGAAATAGCCGCCTATTTTGCCCTTCGTCGCGCTATCTTTGCCGAAGAACAGCAGCTATTTCAAGGAGATGATTGGGATGAAATCGACCAAATTTCTTATCCCATTGTTGCAGTTACCACTGATACCGATCGGGTAGTAGGAGTGGTGCGAATTTATGAAGTCGAACCTGGAATCTGGTATGGTGGCAGATTGGGTACGCACCCAGAATATCGCAAAGGTTGGCAAATTGGTAAAGGCTTAATTTATAAAGCCGTAACCACTGCAAATACTTGGGGATGTAAACAGTTTCTCGCAACGGTACAATTACAAAATGTACGCTTTTTTCAGCGGCTACATTGGCAGTCTTTCAAAGAGATTGAAATTTGCGATCGCCCCCATCATTTAATGGAAGCTGACTTAAACTTCTATCCTCCAGGTATTGAACGTCGTCCTACGCTCTCTATCCCAGTAAAAGAGGCATCCTAATGCTATCTTCCCTCGCAGCAAAACTCCGGGAATCTCTCAGTCTTCTGCAAAAGCAAGACATTCAAACGGCATCCCAAGCATTAGGCTCGCAGTGGATTACTGGCGATGTACTTCTCGGTGATGATTGTGCGGCAATTCCTGATGGAGATGGATATTTACTATTAGCAGCAGAGGGAATTTTACCTCAATTTTTAGATATAGAACCCTGGTTTGCGGGCTGGTCTGCGGTGATGGTAAATGTCAGCGATATTTATGCAATGGGGGGTCGCCCGATTGCCGTTGTCGATACACTTTGGAGCCAGTCTCATAGCGCAACACAACCTATTTGGGATGGAATGAAAGCAGCGGCAAAAGCTTATAATGTCCCGATTGTAGGCGGACATACTAATTGCCATAGTCCCTACAATGCTCTAGCAGTTGCGATTTTAGGACGAGCCAAGCAATTGATTAGCAGTTTTAAGGCTCAACCTGGAGATTTGCTGCTTGTTGCTACCGATTTTCGAGGTAAATCTCATCCTAAATACCCTTTTTGGGATGCAGCGACAACTGCCGATCCTATTCAACTGCGCGAACATCTAGAAATTTTACCTTGTCTAGCAGAAACAGGATTATGTGATGCCGGGAAAGATATTAGTAATGGCGGGATTATTGGAACAATTTTAATGTTGCTAGAAACCTCTAATTGTGGAGCAGTTTTAAATTTAGATAAGGTTCCTTGTCCCAAAGAATTAGCTCTGGAAAATTGGGTGATTAGTTTTCCTAGCTATGGATTTGTTCTCAGCGTTCGTCCTAGAAATATCTCGGCTGTTCAGTCTTATTTTCATCAGCAAAACTTAGTCTGCGAGGTAGTTGGAGAAGTTCAACTAGGTCACGAATTTGTGTTGCGATCGCGCCAGGAAGAGATCGTGTTTTGGGATCTCGATCAACAGAAATTAACTGGTTTCTCAAAAGCGGGATTGACACAATGAGCCAATTTTTAATTGCTCTTGATATACAGCCTTTGCTTCGTTCCGGTGTAGTCATTTATGATGCCGCGTTAACTACGCTGATTCCAGATGAGTCACCGGAATCTGTTCAATTCTCTCAGGTGTTTTTGCTCCAGTCGCAACAGCATGAACTGCATGGAGAATATCAGCACAATAGTATCGATTACCACAGCGATCGCAAACGCCAATTGTTACATCTTCCAAAATGACGAATCCATCTTTATGTTTGAATGCCTCCCGCTTGACGGTGCGGGGTTGAACGGTTCCTTCACAATACTCGCATCTATATCCGTACATAAGGCTAGTCCTCAAGCTCAGTGACTTCGTAAACCGTAATAATATTGAGCTACATAACGTGAAAATCTCACTATTAACTTATTCCACTAAGCCTAGAGGCAGCGTCATTCACACCCTAGAACTTGCTGAAGCATTGTATCATTTAGGACATCAAGTTTGCATCTATGCCTTAGACAAAGATGGGAAAGGATTTGACTATCCTCTATCTTGCGATTATCACCCTATTCCTGCTCAACCTGCTCCCAAGGAAATTGATGCACTTATTAGACAACGCATTCAAGAATTTGTAGAGTATCTAACACAATCTCATCAAATTTATGATTGTTACCACGCTCAAGACTGCATTAGCGCCAATGCTTTAGCTATTCTGAGACAACAGCGGCAGATTCCTCATTTTATCAGGACTGTTCACCATATTGAAGATTACAGCAGCCCATATCTTCAGCAGTGCCAGGATCGTTCAATTCGTGAAGCAGATTTGTGTTTATGTGTTAGCAAACAATGGCAGATAGAACTTGAGAAACAATACCAAATATCGGCTCCCAGAGTCATTAATGGTGTTGATCTGTGGCGGTTTTCACCAATCCTAAGCGGCTTAGAACCCGTACTCAAAGAACGATGGGGTTTGCATGGTTCCCCTATTTATTTAACAGTAGGTGGTATTGAACCTCGGAAGAATTCTATTCGATTACTACAAGCTTTTGGGCAAGTATTGAAGGATTACCCGAATGCTCAGTTAGTTATCGCGGGTGGAGCGACGTTGTTTGACTACCAATCTTATCGAGATGAATTCTTTGCCATCGCTCATCATTTGCAAATAGAAATTGGTCGTTCTCTAGTGTTACCTGGAGTGATTCTAGATTCAGAATTACCTGCTTTATATAGGATTGCAGATGCTTTTGTTTTTCCTTCTGTAAAAGAAGGTTGGGGATTGGTATTGCTGGAGGCGATCGCATCTGGCCTTCCTGTGATTACCTCTAACCAACCTCCATTTACCGAGTTTCTTTCAGAAAGCCAAGCCATCCTGGTTGACCCCGATTCACCAGACGCGATCGCACAAGCCATGCGAGCGATCGTTGAACCCGATCGTTCCATCTCCCTCGTGCAGCAAAGTCAATCCGTTTTGGCTTGTTATACGTGGGAAGCTTCTGCTAAAATGCACCTGCATCACTATCAGCAACTCCTAGCCTCCTATGCCTGAAATCCGCTTTCAAATTGAATGGCCTGACGGTTCCCAGGAAACCTGCTATTCTCCCTCTCTGGTTGTCAAAGACTATTTCACGCCCAATAGTGACTATAGCCTCAATGATTTTGTTGAGCGATCGCGTACAGCCCTCACAATTGCCAGCGATCGCGTTCAGGCGAAGTATGGTAGACCTTGTGGTTTAGCTTTGGGGCAACTCAAAACCATTGAACTTAAGTCAACTCAATACAGCTATTTGTCTCAACCTCAAGTAAAATTCATTCAGTTTATTGAACAAAAATAAGAGTGAAATCGAACGCCATGAAATTGCTAAAGCTAGGAATAACAGGACTAATGGCAGTGGTAACAGTGTTAGGAATAGGTAATTTTCAATATAGCCCAAATACTAAATATCTAATTACCAATTATGCTGCCTTAGCTCAAATTCCTACCGAACGAAAAGCAGAAGCAGATAGGTTATTCCAGCAAGGTATGCAACAGTCACTTAGCAGTCAGTTTCAGGCTGCATTAAAGTCTTGGCAACAGGCCTTAACCATATATCGGGAGATCAAAGACCCCAAAGGTGAAATGGATGCCCTCAGAAATCTAAGCACTACTTACTTTCAGATTGGTGACTACGATCGAGGTTTTGAGTATCAACAACAGTCTTTGACAATTGAAAGAGAGATGAAAAGGCAACAAGATGAAGGTAACGATGCGACTGCATTCCCTAATTAAAAATACAGCTTACTTCAATTCAGCAAAGCCAAGTTTTTTTGCAACTTCAGCCTATGGTATTAAGCTTGCTCTAGCGGTGCCATCGTCAACCCAGCGCGGCTGAGTTGCATATGATATAGTTCTGCCTGCTCTTGAGGGCCAACCCAAACAGTAGCTTGACCTTCATAGTGGACTTGATTAGTCAGTTTCCAGGCGCGATCGCTCGTCATCCCTGGAATATACTTAACAAGACATTCGCAAACGTGCTGAAACGTATTAAAATCGTCATTAAGTACGATCACCTTATAATTCGGATAAGGCTTGCGGGTAACTTGACTAGACCGGTCGGGAGCTATAGTAGGTGAAGAGGTCATCGCATGAACGGTCGCTGAAACTACAGAAGTGATAACAGAGTTACCCGTGAGATTATAACACGATTACAACACAAGTATTTAATTATTTCTAAACCTCATCATTAGTATTTGTATCGAGTAAGCTTTTTCCTCTAGAGTTTTGTAGTTTAAATTGGCAATTCCCCCTTAAGAGTAGGGCTGTTTCATTCTCAATTTTTTGGGTAGAATGAAGCAGCCCTCATTAAGAGGAGTTAGAGGGATTTTTCTACCTGTAATCTTGTCGCTGAATATCTCGCAAACGAGCTTCTGGACGCTTGAATCGATCCATTTGAGCCTCAAAGAAACGGCGATTAGCCATTAAATTTGCCGGATTTGGATCGTCCAAAGGATATGAAGTAACCGTCCGCAAAGCTTGAATTACAGCCGAAGTCACATTGTACATCGAGCGCTGGAAAGTAATTCCCAATTGGATTAACATATCATCCTCACCCCGGCAATGTTGACGATAGTAATCCACCAAATAAGGGGGGAGAAAATGCAGCATATCCTGCATCAACAATGTCGGTGGAATCCCCGCAGTACCCACCGGAAAAACATCAGCATAAAGAATTCCATAATGAAAATCTTTCTGCTCATCAGGAACCTGTTTTGCCTGAGCATTATAAGACTTAG
Source organism: Kamptonema animale CS-326 (assembly GCF_028330895.1). Taxonomy (NCBI): domain Bacteria; kingdom Bacillati; phylum Cyanobacteriota; class Cyanophyceae; order Oscillatoriales; family Microcoleaceae; genus Kamptonema; species Kamptonema animale. The sequence goes on from NZ_JAQMUA010000315.1 coordinate 20,520, forward strand.
TACCCCGGAAAGGAGACGTGCGATAAAAAACCGCTTCCACATAAGGAAGTGCAGCTTCATGCAGCCACGTAAAACCCTTTGACTTCGGAATAATTTCGTAGCATTCTCCGCGAATATAAACATGATGGTAAATGGGACGGCTAGCTACAGCAAAAATCCCATTTACTAGAAAATTCATCGCATCTGGAACACCTTTAAATCCTCCTTCATCATAGATGTCTGACATCTCAAAGAAAACGGGAGCCATAACTTCCCAAAACAAGCCTAAATTTGAGAAGTAAGACATCTGACGGCACTGTTCCAAAAACATATCAGGAAACAGTTTATACAGCGCCATCATCGGCGGATTGTATTTGAAATAAGCCCGAATTGCTTTATCAGCATTTGCCTTGTATTCTTCACTTTCCAGATAATCGTTAAATGCTCCACCCATGCCTTGATGCCAAAGCATCGATCGCATACATTCTTCCGCAAACTCCATGTTAATGCGATCGTGCCACAAATGGTGTAATAACTTCGGCATTTTGAAGGTTGCCCCCTTCTCCATAAATGCCAAAAGTTCTGGATGTGCCGTAGCCGGGCCGCGCCAAACCCGCAACTCTGCATCATCACCAGCATAGTGATTGTGCAAGTCTAAATACTCCTGCGGTATTAAGTATTTAAAGAAAGGAAAGGGGTCTAAAAATACACGCTCAGCGATGTAAAGTAAATCCCGCCAGTAGAAATCCATCGGCACAGCATAAGCTTTGTAAATGCCGATAATTTGCATCAGATTTTCGGGGGTATCTGGCAGCATTGATCCGCCTGCTTCTAATCTGTGAATGACTTCAGCAAATTCATGGTTAGAAGGAGGCAATTTTGTTGTGAGTTTAACAGGACTTTCTACCATTTTGGGTTCCTTTGAATGTGAAGTTGACAATTATTCGTTATTAATCTATTAGCTATTGGCTTCTAGATTAATTTTCAGGATTTGGTTGAGGAGAAATCAACTCACGCCTTAACCGCAAGGCGTGGAAAATACTCAAAACATCGTGTTTCCACTCAGGTAGCAGTAGCGTCATAGCAATTTCTTCTACTGTATGAATGAGAGCAGAAATAATCGTTAACCACAGGGGAATTCCTGCATAGTCAAAGCCAAATATCGCTATAGTAGCAATGAAAAGAGTTATTCCCCAAATCTTCGCTGAGTAGGTATGATAGCTGGCTGGCTTACCATATTTCAGCAAGTTAACTGCCCACCATAATAACTGTGCAAAAACCACCGCTAGTAGCGGCCACTGAAACGCTATTACTATTTGTCTATGAGTCAACCAAGCACTAGCGAATACACAGATATAAAAGCAGACATCTGCCCAGCTATCTGCTTGACGCAATTGGGCATCGCTAGCACCAATGCGTCGCGCAATAACGCCATCAAAAATGTCAGAAAGAAACCCTGCCACATACCCGATGATGAACCAAATACTTGTTTTGCCGTCAATAGCATCCCAGAGTAAAAATGGGGCGATGGCAGCACGAAAAATAACTAAGGCAAGGGGAATATATTTAGGCATCATTGGTTTGTGGTTCAGGGTCGATCATTGATTTTTATATTGCATAGCTACTTGCGGATTGTTAGTAGCTGGAAGCGTAGCAACTATCGCATTTGTAGTTGCCTCAGTCCAGCGAACTAACCAACTTGGTTGCACTCCCAAAACGAAAATTGTGACTGCTAAAACCAAGGCTGGTAGGGTTTCAGCAAACTTGACTTTGGGATAGTAAGCCAATTTATTATCGAGCTTGCCGAAACAAGTCCTGTTCAGCAGAATTAGGAAATAAACTGCTGTTAACCCAGAGGCGAATATGCAAAGGAGAGTTGGTATGGGAAAGACAGAAAAACAGCCTTGAAATACCAGGAATTCGGCAATAAAACCAACTAAACCAGGAATTCCAGCGCTTGCCATTCCGCCTAAAACTAGCAGGGAACTAATTAACGGTAAACCTCGAACTGGGTTCATTAAACCGTTGAGAATATCCAAATCGCGAGTCCCGACTTTAGTTTCAATTGCCCCTACTAAATAAAATAGTAAAGCCAAAATTAAACCGTGACTCACCATTTGAGCAACAGCGCCAACCATTGCCAAAGGTGTACCAGCAGCAGCAGCAACTAAAATGTAACCCATGTGACCGATGGAACTGTAAGCAACCATGCGCTTAATGTCTTTTTGCGCGATCGCACTCAACGCCCCATAAAGTACGCTGAAAGTGCCAATAATTGCTAAACTAGGGGCAAGAATTGCCCAAGCTTCAGGTAACATTTGTAAGCCGAAACGGACTAAACCGTAAGCTCCTAACTTGGCAAGAATACCCCCCAGCATAATTACAACTGGTGTGGAAGATTCTACATAAGCATCAGGGAGCCAAGTGTGCAAAGGAACTAAGGGAATTTTGATCGCGAATCCTACTAACAGCACTATTAGTAGTATAAGTTGCGTACTCAAAGATAATGTTTGAGCGTGGATATCGCTGTAGTCAAAACTAGGAGAATGACTCAACCAAGCTGTACCTAAGAAAGCGGCCAGAACTAAGATTCCAGAAACAGCAGTGTAAAGCAGAAACTTAATCGCTGCATATTCCCGTTTCTGACTGCCCCAGATGGCAATTAAGAGGTAAAAAGGAATGAGTTCTAGCTCATAAAACAGGATGAACAGTAGTAAATTCTGAGCGACAAAAGCTCCCGCAATTCCGGCATTCACTAGCAACATTAAAGGGTAGTAAAGCCGGGGTCTTTCTACTGCGTCGCCGCTACCGTAAATCACAATTGCTGTGAGAAAACTGCTTAAAACTATCAGCGGCATTGATAAGCCGTCAACTCCCAAATTATAGTTTAAACCTAATTGGGGAATCCAAGGTAAATATTCCTGAAGCTGCAATCCTGAAGCTGTTAAGTCAAATTGAGTTAACAGCCATGCAGTCCACAAAAAGATAGCAAAGGCAAAAGCTAATGCTATATAACGGAGACGATTAGCTGTTTGGTTTCCGGGCAAAAATCCGACGACAATAGCACCCAAAACGGGCAACCAGAGCAAGGTACTGAGCATAGTTTATGTTTGTTTGGTAATATCTAACTAGGCTGTTTGGTGGCAATTAGGATGTTTGATTTAAGTCATCGAAATTGAATTGATTAAATCTCCCATCTGGAATTCAAAAGTTGATCGAGACTTAGGCAAGTGTCACAAGGTATAGCTTACTTTTTACTATGTAATCGCTCTATTTTTACTCTCTGTATATTGCCTAAAGAGCGCTGAAGCGCAACTACATACCTTTGTTTAATTTGTCACTTACCTAAGTCAAAAAGTTGATTAATGCTAACTCACCATTGTAACTATTCCAGTCGCCAAATCGTAATAACCTCCTACGATTTTTAATTTGCCTTCTTTAATTAGCTGAGACATCACAGGAGAGGCTTTTAACTTTTCAGATTGCACTAAAACATTGGCTTTAATCGCGTTTACCAGTTTATCCCCTGGCTGACTGGCTGACCGGGGGATGGCTGGTTTAATTGCATCGAGTAAACTGGCAATTTGACCTGGAACTTGAGCACCTTTGATGGTGGCCTCTACCGCGCCACATCGTTCGTGGCCTAATACCATAATTACCTTTGCTCCTAATACTAATGTGCCAAATTCTAGGCTGCCAATTTCTTCATTAGTGGCAACGTTGCCAGCGATACGGCAGATAAATAGATCGCCAAATCCTCGATCGAAGACTATTTCGGCAGGTACTCGCGAATCGGCACATCCTAGAATAGCAGCAAAAGGCTTTTGGGTTTTCGCAACTGCTCTAAGACGATCCAAACTTCGGTTGACATTTTGCGGTTTGTTTGTCGTAAAACGCTTGTTGCCATCCATGAGCATTTTTAGAGCCTGATCTGGGCTCATGTTATTGTCTTCCGCAGCTTGGGCGAGTACGTCGAATTGGCTACCAATTCCTGCGGTTAATATGCCAGTACCGATGGCTCCAGCTCCAAATTGCAGTAGATTTCTTCTTGAGCGACTGAATTGCTTAATTTTTGGGGTCATTTCCTCATTTCCTACTTTTTAATTGTTGAAATTAGACAAAAAACTTTTTAGATTTGAGCTTCTAAATTCAATCTCAAATCTAAAATCCCATCAACCGCCAACTATCAGGGGAAGGCGAGATAGTAATGGCCAAGTTAATAACACCATCAAGCCAGCAACTCCGACTATAATTGTCAGAGCATAAAACTGAGTTTGACCAGAAACGTTGTACTTTAAACTTTGTCCGCTGAAAACAGTCGCCAGACCAACAAAATTTACCAATCCATCAACGAGAAAGCGGTCAATCCAGAAGATTGCTTTTGATACGATATCTACTACAAAAACAATGCTCACGCGGTAAAGTTGAGCGGTGTAAAGGTCGTAGGCAAAAAAGTCTTGTAATTGTTGGGAACCCAAACGCACTGGTTTAGCAAAATTGTCATTGAGATAAACGAATGCTCCGCTACCAATACCGATCGCAGTTGAGGCTATCAATAAGCCAGCAACGACGAGATTAATGTTTGCTGCAATTGGTAATAGTTGCCACTGAACCAACATCAGCGGGACGTGAAGGGTGAAACCCATCAAAATCACCATTGGCAAAATAAACGGCCAGTGCAATTCAGGCGATCGCGCTGTCATTGCTGTCTTTGGTTTGCCACCAAAAATCAGGCTGAACTCGCGCGTTAAACTAAAAGCCGTTAAGCCATTGACGGCTAAAACAACTAAAAACAGCCAATTTCCGTCATTCCACAGGCGATCGCACATTTTCAGCATTGACCAAAAGCAACCAAACGGAGGTACTGCTACCAATGCCGCTGCACCCACCACAAAGGCTATTCCCGATATCGGCCGCCGCGACCACAGACCGCCCATTTGGGTAAGATCCTGAGTGATGTTATTCCAAATAATGTTGCCAGTGCTCATCACCAACAGACTCATCGCGAAAGCGTAGGTAAATAGCAGTGTTAGCGCTGTCTCGCTTTGCTGCGTACCTACTGCGATAAACACCAAACCCATGTAAGCGCTGACGGAGTAAGATAGAGCCCGTTTGCTGTCAATTTGGGCGATCGCAATTAAGGAAGCGCCCACAGCAGTTACTCCACCCACAAAAATCATCGCTGTCACACCCACAGGGGACAATGCAATCACTGGTTGCAACTTAATCAACACCCAAGCCCCCGTTGATACCACGACAGTGTTACGCAAAATCGTCGCAGGCATGGGGCCTTCCATCGCCTCGTCTAACCACAAGTGCAAGGGAAACTGAGCGCATTTGCCCATCGGCCCAGCGATTAAAGCTAAGCTCAACAGTGTGGCAACTGTGGGATCGATAGTTGCAGTTTGCGCCCATGTCGCCAATTCAGTGAAATTCCAAGTTCCTGCCAAAGGTAAAAGGGCGACTACTCCCATCAGCAGAATTAAATCTCCCACCCGCTTTGTTAAGAAAGCATCGCGGGCACCGGTAACTACTAAAGACTGGTTGAACCACAAACCAATCAATAGATAGGTTCCCAAGGTGAGAATTTCCAAAATGATGTAGCTGAAAAACAGAGAGTTGCACAACGTCAGGCTGCACATCCCCGCTTCAAACAGTCCCAGCATGGAATAAAACCGCGCCCAACCCCAATCCATCTCCATGTACCCGAAAGCGAAAATCTGGGCAATCAGGTTTAAGCCTGTCACCAAAACTGTCGCGCCGACTGTGACTGAAGAGATTTCTAGGGGGATAGTAAGGTCTAGACCGGCTACGTTGAGCCAGGGTATGAAGATTTCCTGCGACGGCTGATTCCAAGTCGCAGACAAAGCTAGCACTCCGTGGGCAAAAGCGATGAAGGTCAGAAGTGCATTCAGGTAGCCAGCAGGTCGCGGCCCCGTGAGACGAGTAATACCGGGAAACCACAGGGCAGATAAGACAGCACCTATGAGGGGATAGCAGGGTATCAACCAAACGGTCTGGAGAAAGACTTGGGCCATTGGGATTACCTGTCATACCAATTTAATATGAAGCTGCATAGAATAAGGCTTCAAGAATGAAATTGTAAGAAGATAACGAAATGATTTGTTCAGGGGTGATTTGTGCCAAAACTTGATTCAGTCGTTCGCGCAA
>NZ_JAQMUA010000316.1:0-3984 GCF_028330895.1 Kamptonema animale CS-326
AATCGCCACTTGTCTGCCCATCCATTCGTGTTTTCGATGGCCTCTTATAAACGTCTGGAATTCAATCGGCATCTACTTTATACATTTATTAGCAAGTTAGATTTAGACAAGGACTTGATTTTAAATCATCCTAACCTCCCTTCAGTCTTGTCTTATGGTACTCTGGCTGCTTAAAAACTGTCCGGACTATTGTAGTTACACTCAAATAATTATTTGATAGGAGGAGCTATTCTTCCAACAGCAGCGCAAGGGTTAATTTGCATCAGCTTATGTCAATCTTTGACTAATTTTTACCACTCAGTCGAAATATTGCGTTTTGATGAGCGCGATGGCACGATTTTTATTTTTGCAGGGGAAGAACTGCAAATCCAAGTTGCCCGTAATGGTTTATGGAGGTATATTAATGAAACCTGATTTTGAGACGATGAGCAAGGCTGAGTTACGAGCTTATTACCTCGCTCACAGGGATGATGATGATGCTTTCTATACACTTGTTGACCGTTTGAAGGGGGATAATAAGGATGGCGTATGGTATCCGTTTCCCGATACTCCTGAGTTGCTCAAAGAAATGGAGGAGAATATTCGCGATCGCATTAATAAGCTAAAGGAATCATAGTTTTTTGGGTTGGGGTTGAGAGGGCGATTGCGCTTTTTGGGGAGGGTGCGATCGCCCTGCATAAAAGAAAAGTTATTTTTTAGCTATAAATTCAAAAGAATCCGTAGTCTTTCTTCCACCATCATCAATGTTGTTGGAGAAACTGTATGGTTTTGCTAATCTCATCCTACACCATCCTCTAAAGTGATATCCCAAGCTTCCTGTTCTTCAAGTTCTTCTTGCCAAGCTTCTGAGCGATCGCGCAAGGCAAGATAAGCTTGGTTGGCTGCTGTTAAAAAATGTTGCCTAGCGTATAGGTTCTGACAATCCCCACCTTACAAAATTCTAATGTAGCGCGTTAAGAAATGTGTAGATATACCCAGCCGTAGGCATCGCACTCCTCAATCTGCATAAAAACAGCCCTTCACCCCAGATAGCTTTATAGAAGTGCTCAGGAGTCATCCACCAATGTTTAACCTAGCCAACCTTTTCCGTATCGAAACCATTGCCACATCCTTCTCATGCCAAAAGGTAGTTAACCATGATTTCAATGAAGAAGCGATTGTTGATGAACCGATTTACCCTCACCGAACAGGCCGAGTCTATTTCCAAAGTAGCTGGTGGCCTGCTCGGTGCGACCAAGAAATTACATTAGAAACAGGTGATATTGTTTATGTTGTTGGTATTGACAATATTACTCTGTTGGTTACACCTGCTCCCTTTTTATAAAGGTGACAGGACTTACACAAAAATATCTGTAACGCCGCCAAAGGTCGCGCTAAAGAAACCGCCAAGATGGCGGCTGTACTTTTACCGTACCTCATTACTACAGCCTTTTTTATGTCCTATAAACAAAAAAGCTATCGCACGTCCTCTTAGGTTATCAATTTTCCTAACCGCTTTAATATCCTCCGCTCTTCCCTGTAAAGACTGTTAATAAGCACCTGAAAGAAGCGCTTAAAAATACTTGTAATGGCATTATTAAAAATGACTCGAAAGAGATGTCTAAGTGGTGACTTCGAGCTGAAAAAAGCTCAAATAGGCCCAGCATTAAATCCCCTCTGTGAAGTAAAGGGCGGCTCCTAGAAAGATGACGAGGAAGGCCAATTTTTTGAGAATATTGGGGGGGATTGGTGGGAAGGTGTCAGATACGGGCGATATCGGTGGTAGATATGGTTACAGCAAAAGAAATTTGAACTATACTATACACTATACGAATGATGGTAATTAAAGGAGGGGTTGTATCAGAAGCGAATGCCCTGCTGTAGGAATGGAGATAGGCTGACAGATATACGGTAATTCTAAGTGCGATTAGTTGAAGAGTAAATCACGGTGAAAGTCCGTAGATGACTCCTCCAGCCACAAAACTGAACTCTCAGTCTGATAGGGGTGCAAGCCATTTTTACCAGACGTAAGTATAACTCCCTATCTGTCCACACCGACCAAGCTCGATGTCCCTTCAAAAGCTAATTCTGAAGTTGCTCAATAGCTCGCAGCTTTGCTCCTATGAACTCTGAAAATCCAAAAAAATCTTTTCCAAATGCTGTTCCTACTTTAATAGAGCCTCAGCCGACTTCGTGCCGTCATCTAGGCTTTTCAGGTAGGCTCTTAGAGAAGCTTGCACAGAGGTTTAACAACCTCAGTATCCGCAGCAAGATTCGTGGGGGGTATGCAGTTGCTATCGGTGTTGCGAGTGGGGGAATAATAATAGGGCTAACACTAAGCAATTATTATTATCACAAAGCGGCGCAGGAAGTAGATATCGATCTGGAAAGTCGCCAGTTAGGGGATTTACAAACGGCTTTGCTACGGACGCAAATTTACCAGCAGCGCCTTGTTTATTGGCTACAGCAGCCCGAATTATTCGCTCAAAAATATAAGCAGCTACAACAATATACTGACACTTTGAAAAAGCTGTTATCTGCACTTCAAGCTGAGGCAAATATAACGCAGGTAGAAGAAGTCAAGCCTTTTATGCAAACTTACGAGCAATCGCTAGAAGTTTATATCCAAAAACTAGAGAGAATTATTGAGCAAATTGCAGTTCATAAAAAGAGCAAGGCTGGGGTAGCTAAAGCTGAGAAATTGCTGTCGGATTTTGCTAAGGATAAAATCGGGTTTCAACTAGATAATCTGGCAGATGATTTAGCAGAACTTATCGAGGTGGCAGACAAACAAGAAGATGCAGTACAGGCGGCTTCAGTTGAGGCAGAAATGCTGCGATCGCGGATACTTACTTACAGTATGATACTATCAGTTCTGATAGCAGTGCTGTTAGCTAACTACACTAGCTACGCGATCGCACGTCCCTTGAAAGCAGTAACTAAAATTGCTCAAAGGGTAACTGAAGAGTCTAATTTCGACTTGCAAGCACCTGTTACGTCAGAAGATGAACTGGGAGTTTTGACAATTTCGCTTAATCAATTAATTCTTAAGGTAAAACATCTTTTAGCAGAATTACAAGCTGAAAAAGAATCCCAACTGCTTCAGAGCGAAAAAATGGCTAGCTTGGGGAGAATGTTGGCTGGTGTGGCTCACGAAGTTAATAATCCTATTAACTTTATCTATGGTAATATAGATCCGGCTAAAGATTATATTGACGATCTTTTCTCGCTGCTAGAAAGCTACGAAGCAGAAATTCCTAAACCATCTCAAGCACTCACAGAGCAAGCTGAGAAAATTGATATCGATTTTTTGAAAGAAGATTTGCCCAAAATCTTACAGTCGATGAAAGTAGGCGCAGAACGAGCAACGGCTATTATCTTAAGTCTAAAGGACTTTTCTCGCTTGGATCAGGCGATGCCTCACCCTGTAGATATTCATGCTTGTATTGAAAGTACACTGCTAATTCTTAACAACCGGGTTAAAAAAGGGATTAAAGTTATTCGGAATTATGGCGATATTCCTAATATTGAAGGGTACATGGGTTTGCTTTATCAGGTATTTATGAATATTCTAAGTAATGCCCTTGATGCTTTAGAAGAAGCGGAAGAAAGGGGGGAAGATAACTTAGGTAAAAATTTTAATAAAATCCCAAGTTCACAAGAAAATCTACAGAAAAATAGCTTTTTACCTACAATTACTATCACTACAGAATCTATGGATATAGATTTTGTACTGGTGAAGATTTCGGATAATGGTACGGGTATCGCAGCAGTTACTCAAGAGAAAATGTTTCAAACTTTTTTCACGACCAAACCTAGAGGCGTGGGAACTGGGTTGGGTTTGGCAATTAGCCGCAATATTATAGTAGATAAACATGGGGGTACAATTAATTTTTGGTCGGAAGTGGGAACAGGGACAGAGTTCATAATTGCTTTACCTGTTAAACATTAATGGGTAATGGGTAATTGGTAATGGGTAATTGGTAATGGGTAATTGCTAATGGC
>NZ_JAQMUA010000317.1:0-7714 GCF_028330895.1 Kamptonema animale CS-326
AACCGATTAGTTGGCGATCGCCACTACCTACCGGCGGAGTTCATAGGGTTGAAGCTAGGGCTACGTACCGTTAGCGCGATCGCCCCTGAAAATAGTCTGTAGTTGTTCTACTGTACCTCATAACATCCGGAAGTGCTGTATCCCTAGTTTGTCACTCTAGGAAGAGTAAAATAGAAAGAGAAGTCTAAATGGGAGACATAGACGATGATACAGCCCAAAGTTCCACAACCTACCATTAGTTTCATCGATCAATATTGTGGGAGTTATCAAAAAATATTTCCAGAAGTTAGAAGCTATGAAGCGTTTAAGCAAATTATTATGGGGATTTTGACACCAAGCAAGAGAAAAAGTTTAGTAACACTATCTAAAATAATTGGATTAAAAAATAGTCAATCATTGCATAATTTCTTAACACAATCGCCCTGGAAATCGGAAGAATTAAGAGCCCAGAGACTAAAAATTATCTTTAACTGGTTAAAAGAAGAAGCAATTGACATTATTATAGATGAGACGGGGGATCCGAAAAAAGGAAATAAAACTGAATATGTAGCTAGACAATATTTAGGAAGGCTAGGAAAAGTAGACAATGGGATTGTAAGTGTCAATATTTATGGAGTTAGAAATGGTATAACATTCCCATTATTGTTTGAAGTTTACAAACCAAAATCTCGACTAAAATCAGGAGATAAATATCAAAGCAAACCCCAAATAGCTGCTAGATTAGTGGAACAATTAGTTAGTCAAGGGTTAAAAATTAGATATGTACTAGCTGATAGTTTGTACGGAGAAAGTGTCACAAATTTACTGAGGGTATTAGAAAAATTGAAATTGCATTTTATGGTAGCAATTAGAAGTAATCATGGAGTCTGGATGCCAGAGGAGGAGGAGGTTAAACAGAGTTCTTGGCAAGAATTTGACCGAATATTAAGTAAAGGTCAACAACAAAAAAGATATGTGTGTGAGATAATATTTGGTCAAAGTAATAAATATACTTATTGGTATCTAACAACCGATCCCGAAACATTACCAGTCAATAGTACATCTTATGTAATGACTAATATTGACAAAATTAAATATCAAGATGTAGGCAATATTTATGGAGAAAGAACTTGGATTGAATATGGATTTAGACAAAGCAAATCTGAATTAGGTTGGTCGGACTTTCATGTAACTAAATATAATGATATTGCTAAATGGTGGGAAGCTATTTGTTGTGCTTTTCTATTGGTTAGTATGAGGGCTACTTCAACTCAGCCTTCGGAATTATCTGACTTATCAACTTGTCAATCTGAACTGAATAGTTATCTAGCTGAACATCCAGACTGGGATTTCAATCAAGGCTGGAAATCAATGCTAAATAATATGCAATTACTATTATTACCACTATTAGCCCTCAAATTAGTTAAACCTTGGTTGAAGGTTTTTGAAGATCCTCTATTAGTTAGTAGCTTTAATACTTTAATTGGCCTGGTTAATCTCTGTGCTAATGCCTTAACAGGGACTAAACTAAATGCTATTCACCAATTTTCTTCTTCCTAGAGTGACAAACTAGGGGTATTTTGAGGTAGCGATCGCACTCCTCGTAAGGACTGTGTAAAAATAATTTTAAGTCTCGCTATTCGCTTAGAATAGTCAGAGTCATTAGGAGGAAGAGTCCACAGAAAATGTATGTGTTCTGGTAAAACAACAGCCCCTGTAATTTCAAAGGGTCTTTTGGCTCTAACTGCTGCTATAGCTAAGCGTAGTCGAGATACATTTTCTTGGTTTAAAAATAGTGGTGTGCGATTATACGTTACTAAGGTTAGGAAGACTGTGCTACCAGGTAAGTACATTCGCCGATATTCAGCCATAGATTCGTCTTTATATTTACAGTAAGGTGGGCGCTTTATATTTACTGTAACCGTAAGGTGGGCGCTGCTGTCCTTAATTTATGGCTAATACTCAAGGCCCATCGCAGCAGCGCCCACCCTACATAAAGCCTACATGAACTCACGGGGGTCGGTTACATAGCCAGTCAGCGCAGATGCGGCGGCTGTATAAGGCGAAGCTAGATAAACTTGCGCTTCTTTATTCCCCATCCGGCCTGGGAAATTCCGGTTAGTTGTAGAAACACAAATTTCCGGTTCATTTAACCGCCCAAAAGTATCCTTTGGCCCACCTAAACAAGCTGCACAAGAAGGGGCTGCGGGTTCGATACAACCAGCAGCTAAGAAGATTTCTGATAAAGTTTGACCTTCATGTTTAAGGCTAAACAAATCTTCGTAAACCTTCTGAGTTGCAGGCACTAAATAAGTCGGAACTTTGACTTGATTGCCTTTAATAAGTTTGGCAGCATGGAGGAAATCGGAAGTTTTGCCGCCAGTACAAGAACCGATATATACTCGGTCAATTTTTACATCGCGGCAATTTCTGGCTAAGTCGCGGTTATCGGGAGAATGGGGCTTAGCAACTACTGGTTCTAATTTGCTGACATCGTAGGTGCGATCGCTATAAAATTTAGCATCGCCATCGGTGTAAACTGCCTCAAAAGGTTTCGATGTCCGGGCGCGAACGTATTCAAATGTTGTCTCATCTGGGGCAACTGTACCATTTTTACCGCCAGCTTCGATCGCCATATTGCACAGCGTCATCCGTTCTTCCATTGTCAGGCGTTCCACTGCTTCGCCCGCAAATTCCATCGTCCGGTAATTCGCACCAGCAACGCCAATATCACCAATTATTTGCAAAATTAAGTCTTTTGCTAATAAATAATCGGGCATTTCGCCATTGAGGACAAAACGCATAGTCGCGGGTACTTTAATTAATAGTTTGCCCGTTCCCAGGATAAAAGCAGCGTCGGTGTTGCCGATACCGGTGGCAAATTGTCCGAAAGCGCCGGCGTTGCAGGTATGGGAGTCCGTACCGAAGAGGACTTCGCCGGGGCGAGTGTGGCCTTCTTGGGCGAGGGCGACGTGGCAAACGCCTTTGTAGTCGGGATTTGCCTTAAAATTGGAGCGATCGGTGATGTCGTAGAAGTATTTAATGCCTTGTTCGCTGGCAAATTCGCGGAGAATATCGACGTTGCGGTTAGCGCGTTCGTCGTTGGTGAAGATGTAGTGGTCGGGAATTAGGACGATTTTCTCGGTGTCCCAGACTTTGGCATCTGCGCCAAATTCCCGTTTGAATACGCCGATGGTACCGGGGCCGCAGACATCGTGGGTCATTAGCAGGTCTACGTCAACCCAGATGTTTTCTCCTGGTTCTACACTAGGCCGCTGAGATGCTTTGGCTAAGATTTTTTCCGTGAGGGTCATTCCCATATCGCGATCGCTCTTTTTTGATACTGGCTATCTGTATTGTACGAAAGATATTCAGATTATAGAATCTAAAGAGTTTCGCTAAATTTCTGAGAAATTCAAAAGGGCAACGGCGAGATGAGCGATCGCACAGCAGCGAGTCCAAGTCAGGTTAAGGGTTGAAACTGAAGAGCCGATGTTGTAAGCTGTCGGCTATGTAAGTATTTGGTTGCAGAATTGGAATCGCGATCGTTTTAGCTAGCTATGTGCTAAATCATCTGAATTCTGGAGGAACACAATGTTTTTGGGAATCTTGCCGACCTTGCCGATTGTGTTTATTGCACTTTGTTTGGCATCGATCGTTATTCCTCGTCGCGTAGAAGCTGAACTTAAGAAGTTTCTGGAGAGAAATACGACAATTGCTGACGAAAAAGCTTTGAATGAATATAAGTCTGTTGTACGAGAGTGTATGCACCTAACCCTTGCCATGATGGGAGTTATATGTACTGCTCTGTTTGTATTTGCTATACTTGTTTGGCTCAAGGGTATGTTAGCTGCTCCTTTAATCTCATTTTTAGGAATTGCTATTAATTTTAGTAATCATAAAGAGATAGGTAAGCTTGAGGAAAAGGCGCGATCTCTTACCTGTGCCAACCGCAATCTTCAGTATAATTACCAGAAAATTTCTAAAATTTGGGTTAAAAATGCTCTCCCTAACTTTAAAGTACCAGGTGATTCAAAGCTATTATCTCAGAAAAAATTAGCTGCTGCTTATCGTGCTGTATATGCTGTTGGAGTTCTAAGCATTTTTCTAGGATTACTAGCAACTTTTTTCAGAGACCAGGTTCCAGATGGAATAGTTCTAGGAATCGGCTTTTTCGTTTTCGGTGCATTGTATATACTTCTCGGCTTTTTTGTACAGCGCAAGTCGATTATCGCTTTGGGTATCGCAGTCGCATTTATGGTACTGAACGCCGCCACTGGGATCTATAATTTGTTTCAAACAGGCTCACTAACAGGTTTAATTATTCCTTTTATCTTCTTCGCCCAGACATGGCAAGGGTTTCAAGCTATCCAAGAACTCAAGCGACATACCTAACGCAGTAGTTAAGTTAACCTATGCGATAGTTTAAGATTTTATGGCTAATATTCAAGACCGATAAGTAATGGAACATATAAATTAAATGTAGGGTGGGCGCTCGCCTCAATCATCTATCGCTTTACTAACAAGCTTAAAGTGGCGAGCGCCCACCTTACACACTGAATTTCTGAGATAAAAAAAGCGATCGCTCATCTTTCAATGCAGAGCGATCGCGATTCCATTACCTACTTTGTGCAGCAATGCTTACCATCTTTGTCTGTGCAGCTAACAGGGCAAGTAGCAGCACTCAGTAGTATTTCTTTAACTTCAATGCCAACATTATTTGAAGAGCGATTAGCAATCAAAAACCAGATTGAATTAGAGGTAAATGCAATAAAAAATGCCACAGAAATTTTTAAAACAATAGTAGAGTTCATTGCTCGTTTCTCCTTGAGTTTTAGTTGGTTAATAAAGGGGAAAGCGAGTTGGCCAATCGCGTTTTGTGGTGTCTAGAATTTCAACCTCCACATTTCAATCATCGGGGAATTACCAAAGGCTTTTAGCTCAATCGATGGTTCAGGATTTGGTTCAGTTGCGTCCCTAGCATCGATCCCGAGCGGTTCACTGTTTGGCTCACCGCTCAGGCCATCGCCTTTTGCAAATATCTGCTACACATTAAAAATTTATTCAGCCATACAAAATCGCTAAGTGCCATGAGAAACAAGCACTTAGTGAATTACTAAGTACGGATTAATAAAATTATGAGTAGCATTTCTATAAGAAAATGCTGAGATGTAAAGATATAAGCGATCGCATAGATCGCCGATACTCAAAATCAGCTAAAATCCTGAGTAAAAAGAACTCTGGCAAAGAAAAACAATGGTAAGTTCACTTAGGATGTCCAAAGAAGGACTAGAAATCGTTGAGCAAGCCAGAAAAAAGAAAGGCTGGACAAAAACGGCTGCTGCTTGGTGTACAAAAGCTCTAACCACAGAAGCGACACTAAAGCGATTTTGGCGGCAAGTTGCCATACAAGAAGAGACTTTCACCAAAATTTGCGAAGTCGTAGGCGTGAACTGGGAAGACGTACTTGATAAGAATCTGTCCCCCGGAACCACGCGCGTAGACTGGGAAGAGCCAATTGATGTATCAGTTTTCTACGGCCGCACTAAAGAACTTACTGACCTAGAAAACTCGATTTTGAAAAATCGGCTGGCGGTACTGACAGGGATGGGGGGAATTGGGAAAACGGCTTTAGTGGGCAAGGTTTGGGAACAGATTAGAGGTAAAGGTGAGTTTGATTACGTGATACAGCGATCGCTCCGTACCTCTCCCCTCCTCTCAGAACTCCTCAAAGATATTGTCGAATTTCTCTCAGACGGCGAACAGCAGGAAGGCGGAATTTCTCAACTAATGGAATATTTACGCAAGCAACGCTGTCTGCTGATACTCGATAGTGTAGAGACAATAATGAGTAAAGACAAAACTGGGGGAACTTTTCGTCCAGAGTATCAGGATTATTCGGAGCTAATTAAACGGGTAAAAGCCGAGCAACATAAAAGTTGTTTGCTGCTCCTCAGTCGCGAACGACCACCAGAGACAATCTGGTTTAGAGGAGAAAAAGTTGGGTTTTTAGCACTCTGCGGTTTGGAGAAAGAAGCACAAGAACTACTGAAAGCACAAGGTTTATCCGGAACTGATAAGGATTTAGATACCCTCAATAAACTTTACGGAGGGAACCCAGGTTCATTAAAGCTAATTTCTGCACTAATTCAAGAATTATTTAACGGGCGAGTAACTGACTATCTGAAATCAGGTACTATTGTTGTTGTTCTGAGCGAAATTTTAGATCAGCACTTTTCCTATCTGTCCGAATTGGAAAGACAGATTATGGTTAACCTAGCAGTGAATAGTGAGCCGAGTTCGCTATCACAATTAGTAGAGGAGATAGCGCCGCCATCAAAATCAGAATTGATGCAGGCTGTGAAGTCCCTAATTGACAGCTCACTAATTGAAAAGATTTGTACAGAGGATAGCGACGTTACTTTTACACTCCAGCCTGAAGTCAGAAAGTACGTTAAAAGAAAATTTGCCAAGTAAATTTATATTACTATTTAAAATTGAGGATTGACGAAAGCTTGAGAAAACCAGAATCTAAAGTTTTCGTTCAGTAAGAAAATGAATAGTTAAATAATAAACTTAGCTAATCCTAAATATTGAATACCTTCAGGCGTGACTTCAAACCGACAAGGCAAAACTTCCACACCCTCCAGAATTGCCTGTCTTAATAACTCGCCATAAACGCGATCGCAACTATCACCAGGAGCAAAATCCGTACAGTCTCCGCGATTAATAAAATACAGCATTACCGCTCTCGCACCCTGTCGCACTACCTCCATCAATTCTTTTAAATGCTTTTGTCCTCTCTCTGTTACTGTGTCAGGAAATAAAGCCAATTCTCCTTGTGCAAAAGTAGTATTTTTTACTTCCAAGTAAATAGGAAAATCACCGCCATTGAGCAAAAAATCTATCCGACTTTTTTTATCTTTGCCATAAGCCACTTCTGGCAAAATTACGCTATAATTGTCTAATGGTAATAATTGTGATTCCAAAGCTAACTTGACAACTCGATTTGGCAGAGCAGTATTAATTCCCACCCAAGTTGGTACAGTATCGCAAACTTGAATTAATTCCCAAGTATATGCTAATTTGCGTTTAGGATTGTCGCTGTGGGATACTAGCACGGGATTATTGGGAATACAAACTCCTGTCATCGGGCCAGTATTGGGACAGTGTGCAGTGATTATTTCTCCAGAAGCTAGTTCAATGTCAGCGAAAAATCGCTTGTAACGCTCGATCAAAATTCCGGGATATAAAACGGGATATTTATAAATAAAATTTGTCATTGGTAATGGGTAATGGGTAATTGGTAATATTAGCCTATTAATATTGTTTTTGTTTTGTCATTGCGAGCAAAGCGAAGCAATCGCATAGACTACTATTTTTGTGGGTCATTGTTCACTATGCCAGGACTTAGGCACGATTACGTAACGCCGCCATCCTAGCAGTGATTTTACCGCGCCTGTTGGCGGCGTTACGGATACTTTTGCGTCAATCCTGTATGTTTTCCAATCCCATAGGCGGGAGATTGCTTCACTTTGCTCGCAATGACAGATAAAGATAACGAATATGATACAACAGTTAACAGTTAACAGTTCTCATAAAAACCTCACGGGAGCTTGGAAACCCAGTGGCTTTAGCCCTGGGAGGAAAAGGGACGCGGGATACTTTAGCGTCCCGTCAAGACTCTTAAAATCCATAGTTGTATCCATCCTTTTGATGAATAGAAAAACA
The DNA here is from genome assembly GCF_028330895.1 of Kamptonema animale CS-326. Classification (NCBI taxonomy): domain Bacteria; kingdom Bacillati; phylum Cyanobacteriota; class Cyanophyceae; order Oscillatoriales; family Microcoleaceae; genus Kamptonema; species Kamptonema animale. Next base: position 7,711 of record NZ_JAQMUA010000317.1, read on the forward strand.
ATAT
>NZ_JAQMUA010000318.1:0-5396 GCF_028330895.1 Kamptonema animale CS-326
GCAGGAGGCAGGAGGCAGGAGGCAGGAGGCAGGAGGCAGGAGGCAGGAGGCTCTTGTAATACCAATTCTCTAAAAAAGTTATGCAGCAGTAGTGGTAGTAGGTCGATCTTCTGAAGTTAACTCAACAATGCAACTTGTCTCAATAATTTGGAGAATTGGTATTAGCGATCGCTATAACTAAATTCTTCTTCCCTCTTTCTTCCTCTTCCCTAACCCCTAGCCCCTAGCCCCTAGCCCCTCTTCCCCTCTATAGATTATCTAGGCGGTGAACTTCGGAAATTGGTAGGCCCTGTGTAACCCGATACCTCAGCCAGCTTCTCCAAACTTTGCGTACCTGCATATAACTTGCCGTTGATTTCCCAAGTCGGGAAACCTTGAATTTTTGCTGCTTCGCACAGTTGAGTCCGGGAATTTTTACCCTTGGGATCGCATTCTACGTAATCAAGAATACTTGCCGCCTGGTTGCCAAACAGTTCTTTCTGTTCGTGACAATGAGGACACCAGTAAGCACCATATTCTTTAGCACCTATCTGCTTGAGATGGCGGGCTAAAGCGATTTCTGCCGTTCCCGAAACGGTAGTAACAGCAGGGGCAGCAATGCCGGGGACGGAGTTAGACGAGGAGGTCTCTACGCTGTGGCTGTTGTAAAGGCCCAAGGCTGCGATCGTCGTGACCATCGCTACCATAGTCCCCGTAAACAAGAGTTGCCCGATATCTTCCCACTCGTGGCCCAGTAAAGTCACTAGAAACAGAGAGATCGAGAGTATAGCCGAACTAACGCAGTAAACGCATAAGTCCCCGATCTGAAAAATCATTAAATACATCAAGTAGCCGCTAAAAATCGGCATGGCAGTGGCTAATACAAAGATTACCAGCCAAGTCGAGCTTTCTAATTTAGAGCGGAGTCCTTTATCTGTTTCAGAATTAACGACGAGTGGAACTACTGCCAGTGCGGCCATGCTGAGATAAGCAGCAAAACCCAACAAACTCAAGGGTAATATGCCACCTACAGTGGCATAGGGGCTGTTGAGCACTTTTTCACAACCGCTAGTCGGACAAAGGACAGAATTCCCAGTTAATTTCGCGATCGTCAGATAGGCAGTTTCTAGAACGCCGATAGCTGCGATCGCGGCAATGATAATTCTAGACCAGCGGTGAATCCAGGGGGTTGAACGTCGGCGAACCATTTCTCGTATTTAGAGTTTAGATTTTAGATTTGAGAATTAGCGATCGGAGATTGGGAGTTCCCAGTCTCTACTCCCCATTCTCCAGTTCTTTGTTGAGCTTTGGCATTAAGGCCGCGCCGTGTCGCCTCCACAAACTGACTGACGCGAATGGGATCTATTGGTTGTTCGATTCGGCCGTGTCGCTTCAAGGAACTAGAGACAATTACGCCGTCAACAGCACAGATCAAGCTAGGGATATTTTCCCAATTCGCACCGCTACCGATGAAAACTGGTGTCCCTGCCGCCGCTGCGGTTGCCAATTCCAGATCCTCTAAATTGGGAGGACTACCAGTAGTCCAGCCAGAGATAATCACTGCATCGGCTAAAGCGCGTTCTATGGTCTCTTGCACGGCTGTGGTCAGATTGGGGCTACCCAAGGGCCGACCATGCTTGACCAAAACATCTGCTAATATTTTGACATCGCTCCCCAATTCTCGGCGATAGCGTAGCAGTTGGTGAGCTTGGCCTTCGATTAATCCTTGGTCGCAAGCCATGACACCGTTGAGAACGTTGACGCGGATGAAGTGAGCTTGAGTACAGGAGGCGATCGCCATTGCACTCTTACCATCATTCCGCAAAACATTAACTCCGATCGGCAGCGTCACCAAGTTCATTAGCCGCTGTACAACTAGCGTCATAGCGCTCACCACAGCCGGATCTACCTCGTCTTTGGCAAAAGGAGCGTCGAAAAAATTCTCGACTATAATACCGTTTACGCCACCAGAAGCCAGCGCTGTCGCCTCTTGCTCAGCTCTCCCGATAATAGCTTTGAGATTACCGCCCCAACGCACAGAAGTGGGAAGGGGTTGCAAATGTACAACGCCAATAATCGGGTTTGGTGTTTTGAATATTTGTTTTAAGTCCACTGGTTTACCTGAAACCACCAATTTTTGACACTCCCACCCCTTGAGAGGGTAGGATTCTTTGGAGATTTCGCTCCGAATATTCGTTCCACCAAACTTACTCAAATCTGACGACTCAGACTTAATGTTGGCTTCCTGCTTCATTCTGGGGAGTCGGCTCCTTCCAGTCCACAGGCGTTTAGTTTAGGCTGAACTAGCCTTACTTTTTCAATCGGGGGCCTCGGTCAGATTAATCGCTGCGTTTAAGTCCCGATTCAATATTAGAGTCTGAGAGTTCTGAATTGAATTCTACCAAAAAACTTGACAGGGGAAGAGTGCCTCAGCGCCGCACCTACCCGTCAAGACTCTACTTAATTAAAAATTAAAAATTAAAAATTAAAAATTAAAAATTTTAGAAATGTAGTTGGTTAGGAAAATGAAATATTAAATTTTTTAATTGATTCGGATGCCAACGGAATCGATGATGACTTGCGATCGCACTCCAGTTTTTTGAGTCATAGCCATGCCTTAAAGGTATCCGTAACGCCGCCCTCTGAGGGGTATCCTAATTTCGTAACTTCGCCTAAAACGCTATAAAATCTGATTTATAAAAAATACCCTGAAAACCCTGTGGCTTGAGCATGGGGATGAAAGGGCATTGCAGGATTTATCCTGCCTGTTAATTTCAAGATCGCTAAACATAGTAAAATAAATCAATGGAGGTAGAACCAAATGTATGCAGTGCAAAAAGATATTTGGCATTTAACGGGGCTTAACAAAATTATTGTTGAACAACTACTAAGATGGTCAAACAATCTGTTCAATGTTGGCACTTACGAAAGTCGGCAACGTTATTTTAAGGACAAAGGCGCGGTTAAATACCCGGACTTGTACAAGATAACTAAGACCAATGAGAATTACGGTCTACTCTACTCGCAAGTAGCTCAACAATCATTAAAGTCTGTTGCCGAATCCTTTAGCTCTTTCCGAGCTTTGGAAAGGCTAGCTAAGAAGGGGCAAATTAGTCAAAAGCCAAGATTGCCCAAGTACAAAACCAAAGGCGGTATGTACCAAGTTGCCTATCCCGGACAAGCCTTGAAAATAGTCGGCAATCAGGTGAGACTACCTCTGGGAACCAAAGGAAAAGAACACTTTGGGACAGATGCTCTCTGGGTTCCACTACCTGAACGCATCAAAGGTTGCCAGATCAAAGAACTCAGGTTAATTCCTAGAAACGGTGAGGTGTGGGTTGAGTATGTTCACGAATCTTTAACTGAACAGACCCCTAGCTGTAGTCTCGAAGTAACAGGAATTATGGGTATAGATCATGGCATCAATAACTGGTTGACCTGTGTTTCAAGTAATGGCAAGCCTTTTATTGTTGATGGTCATAAGCTCAAGTCTTGGAACCAATGGTTCAATAAACAAAAAGCGCGACTACAATCCATACACGCTCAATGCAAGCTACCTAAAGGCTTCTCGTCAAAAAGACTGCAACAGTTGTCGGAAACTCGTGCCAGAAGGATGAGAGATGCCGTCAACAAGGCAGTCAGAACCATAATAAAGCATTGTGAAAACTACCAAATCAACGTCATAGTTTTTGGTTGGAATAAGGGGCAGAAACAAGAAGTTAATATGGGAGGTAAGACCAATCAGAGCTTCGTTCAAATTCCCACAGCTAAAGTCAAGGATAGACTACAACAAGAGTGTGACTCTCTAGGTTGGCGATTTGTAGAGCAAGACGAATCTTACACATCAAAAGCCAGCTTTTTAGACCGAGATTTTCTGCCAGTGAAAGTCGGTGAAAAACCTGACAATTGGCAACCATCCGGGAAAAGAATCAAGCGAGGCCTTTATCGCTCTAGCGCTGGATTGTTAATCAATGCGGATATTAACGGCGCGGCAAATATTATCCGAAAATCAAAAGTAGCCACAGACTCAATTATTGAGCGAGTGAGTAGTGGGTCGCTGGCAAACCCTTTAAGAATTAAACTTTGGCGGGATTCATCCCCTAAAGTTTGTCCTTAAGAATCCCCGCGTCTTTAGACCGGGGAGTGTCAAACCTGTAGTTCTTCTTCCTTAAAGCTATTGGTGAAAGTTTCTCTGATTATTTTAGCGATCGCCGCAGCATTGCTAGTGGTAGTAGAAGTAAGTCTCCGGGTGTTCTTTGGCTTTGGCAATCCCCTGATTTACATTGCAGATTCCGACTGCGGTTATCTGTTGGCCCCTAACCAGAGTGTCAGGCGATTTGGCAATCGGATTGAAATTAACCAGCATTCCATGCGTAGCCCTCCGATAACGCCAATACCTGCGGTGTCAACTCGCAGGGTTTTACTGCTGGGAGATTCGATCGCTAATGGCGGTTGGTGGACAGATCGCTCAGATACTATCTCAGAAATGATGGCACGGCTTTTAGCCCAAGGAAAGGGAGATGGGGGAGATGAGGGAGATGGGGGAGATGGGGAAGTTAAATCTTTCTCTTCCCTATCCTCCCTACCTTCCTCATTCTCCCTATCCTCCATTCCCCAGTCTAAGGTCGAAGTGCTCAATGCTTCCGCTAATTCTTGGGGGCCGCGAAATGAGTTAGCTTATTTAGAGAAATTTGGGCATTTTGGGGCGATCGCAGTAGTATTGCTGATTAATACAGATGATTTGTTTGCTAAAGCTCCTAGTTCTTGGGTAGTGGGACGCGATCGCAACTACCCAAACCGCAAACCCCCTTCTGCCATAGTAGAAGTATTGACCCGCTACCTCTTGCCATACCCACCTCTTCCCGAATTAGATGTACCCAAAAAGGAAAGAGGAGATATCGTCGGTTACAACATAGAAGCGATTCGTCAAATTAAGACAATAGTTACATCTGTTAACGCCCAGTTTATTTTAGCGATGACTCCCTTAGTGCGGGAAATTAGCGATCGCCACCCCCGCGATTACGAAATTAAAGCCAGAACCCGCCTTACCGAATTTACTCAAACCGAGCAAATACTTTACCTAGATTTTCTTCCTATTTTTAAATCAGTTCAGCACCCAACCAGCTTGTATCGAGACAATATTCATCTGAGCATCCAAGGAAATCAACTTGTCAGCCAAATCATTACTAATTCTCTCCGACAACAATTTGGTAATTGGTAATTGGTAATTGGTAATTGGTAATGGCTAATTGCTAATTGCTAATTGCTAATTATCAATCTTCCCGATCCTCCCTATCTCCTCTGCTCCCCTGCTCCCCTATCTCCTCTGCTCCCCTAGCCCCTAGCCCCTAGTCCCTAGCGATAATTGGTAATTAAAGCATTATGCAATAACTATGTCATTGCGAGCGAAGCGAAGC
>NZ_JAQMUA010000319.1:0-5449 GCF_028330895.1 Kamptonema animale CS-326
ATTATCGCAGAAACCCGATTTCTTTGCTCAGGGAGCGATCGCGTGGGGCTCAGAAACCGGGTTTCTTACCCAATTCTTCGGTAAGATGCCAAAATTATCGCAGAAACCCGGTTTCTCAGACTACCAATTAATCCAAATTGATATTATTCTTGAATTTCACTTGTTGGCTCATTCACTTCTTCTGCTTTAGCCTCAAAATTAATTCGTTCGTAAATTTCCTTCAATGGTATTTGAAATTCTACTGATTCTAGGATTAATACAGATTCTTCTGAATCATATTCTGTTAATTCCCATTTCCTATTAGAATTTTTAGCGAATTGTTCGATGTGATAGCTATATTGGTCAATTAAAATATATTCTCGAAATTCAGGTATTGAGCGATAGGCGAGAAATTTGCCACCACGATCGTAGTCTTGGGTTGAATTGGATAAAATCTCAATGATTACCAGAGGATTTGTCACAATTGTTTTGTTGTTTTCTTGATAGACTGGTTCTCCTTGAATCACCATGATATCAGGATAGACGTAGCGGCGAGTTAGGGGTATCCACAGGCGCACGTCGCTAGTAAATAATGTGTAATCTTTGCCGCGTAAGCTAAATTTTAAGTTAGCAATCAAGTTAATGATGATGCTGTTGTGATTGGTAGTTCCGCCTGTCATTGGTACGATCTCCCCATCATGGTATTCACTTTTATCGATCGCAGCTTCTTCTAAAGCTAGATATTCCTCTGGCGTGTAGTAGCGTTTCTCAGTCTGTGGCTTCTTTTCGATGGTTGGTCTTTCTTGGGTTTGCATTGTGAGTTCCTTCTGCTATGAAGTGATTTTATGATAACATTTAATCAGTTTGAAGAACAGAAACCGGGTTTCTTACCTAAATCTTCGGTAGGATGCTTAAATTATCGCAGAAACCCGACTTCTTAACCACCAGAACTACTAGGCGAACTATTAAGTACAAACACTACTCCGGTCATAATTAAAGCTACACCTACCAATCGCAGCGGTGGCAAAGGCTCATTAAATATAAATTTACCGCCTAAAACTACACAGATGTAACTAATTGAGAGTAAAGGCGAGACGATGCTAATGTTGGCGCGAGATAGCACGACAATAAAACCAAAAGCACCCAATCCATATAAAATTAAACCAACCCAGATTAAAGGCTGACTTGCCATTGCTATGGCTTTTTCCACTAAATTTGCTGCGCCAATCGGCCCCAAAATATTAGCAGCACCTTTCAGACTAAATTGACCCAGAACACCGCAAAGGATAGCAGCAAGCAAAACTAGAAAAACGCTTCGAGTCATTAGTAAAGTAACCTATAGTATACTGTCATAATAGTTCAAAAAACTTTCACCCAACAGCCGCGCTCAATATTTCTATACTTTCTCTATCCCTGAGCTTTTAAACTTACAGGCAGTTAAAATAAATATTGCCCAGAGTGGGTAAAATTATAACAAAAATATGGTAGAACACGCAAATGCAAGCGAGGAAAACTCTCTGGAATTATCCATACTAATGCCCTGCTTGAACGAGGCTGAAACTTTAGAAGCCTGTATCAAGAAAGCACAGCGGTCATTACGGGAACTCAATATTGTTGGTGAAGCGATCGTAGCAGACAACGGTAGCACTGATGGTTCTCAAGCGATCGCAACTCGCCTGGGAGCCAGAGTAATTCCCGTTGCAGCCAAAGGATATGGCAGCGCTCTCATGGGCGGGATCGTAGCCGCACGCGGAACTTACATCATTATGGGTGACGCTGACGATAGCTACGACTTCTCCAACCTTGGCCCTTTTGTGAAAAAATTACGAGAGGGCTACGACTTGGTAATGGGAAACCGCTTCCAAGGTGGCGTGAAACCGGGAGCAATGCCTAGATTACACAGATATTTAGGGAATCCCGTGCTCACATGGGTGGGGCGGCTGTTGTTTGCAAGTCCTTGCGGTGACTTTCACTGCGGGCTACGGGGCTTCAGGAGAGACGCAATCTTGCAACTGGATTTACAAACAACGGGGATGGAATTCGCCAGTGAAATGATTGTTAAAGCCTCTCTCAACCAACTGCGAATCGCGGAAGTCCCCACCACCTTGTCCCCAGATGGCCGCAGTCGCCCGCCCCACCTACGAACTTGGCGAGACGGGTGGCGACACTTGCGATTTTTGCTGCTCTACAGCCCCCGCTGGCTATTTCTGTATCCCGGTTTGTTGTTAATGTTTGTGGGTTTAGCGGTGGGAGTGTGGCTGTTACCGGCTACGAGATTAGTGGGGCGTGTCAGCTTTGACGTACACACTCTGCTTTATGCTGCGATCGCGATTATTGTCGGCTTTCAAGCTGTTAGTTTCGCTTTATTTACCAAAGTCTTCGCTATCAGCGAGAAGTTGCTACCTGAAGATCCGCAAATTAAGAAACTATTGCGCTACATCAGTCTGGAAGTAGGATTGATAGTAGGAAGCCTACTAATGTTGATAGGAATAACCGGCTCGATCTTGTCATTTACCCTCTGGGGTGAGACTTCCTTTGGCCCTTTAGACCCTTCCAAAACTTTACGCTTGGTAATTCCCTCGATCGCTTGTCTGACTGTAGGTTTGCAGGTAATTTTCTCTAGCTTTTTTCTGAGCGTATTGGGGTTGAAACGGCGGTGAGCTTTGCGAGGCTTCTATTGCGTGCGCTCTATCGATCGCGATCGCATCCAATTAGCAGATGCTTTGATTATCGATCGCCTCAGTAAGTAAATCCACCTAATTAAACCTATAGCAGAAAGCTGGCTGCATAAGTCTTTTGCCCTCCTCCTTCTACCCTCTTCCTTCTTCCTTCTTCCTTCTTCCTTCTTCCTTCTTCCTTTGAGAGTGTCAAAATAATATATAGTCTGGATAGTGCATTGCACAGCTAGTAATGGTTTCCCCAATTGGGATAAACTTACATAGAACTGGAAGATTAAGGAAAAACTAGGATATGGAAAGCGTTGCTTACATTTTGATTTTGTCTTTGGCGATCGGTGTACTCTTTTTTGCGATCGCCTTTCGCCAACCCCCTCGGATTGGCAAGTAACTAGCTCCCTCCGAGCTTTTACTATCCAACAGTTCTCAGCCCTCACTGCTGAGCAATATATACAAGTCCCGCAATTCATCTCGCTCAACCTGGGGCCGAGATGAATTGCCATCTATTTTAGAAACCTGTAAAAATCAGTAGTTATGCGTTGTCCCTTATGCCACGATCCAAACAGCCGCGTTCTGGAGTCGCGATCGGCCGAATCCGGTAAAAGCATTCGCCGCCGCCGCGAATGCTTGAACTGTCAACACCGATTTACGAGTTATGAACGCATAGAATTTGTGCCGATAACAGTAATTAAACGCGATGGCAAACGCGAGTCCTTTGATAAATCTAAATTGCTGCGCGGTATAATTCGTGCTTGTGAAAAAACAGGTATTGCCGCAGCAGAAGTAGAAAAAATTGCTGATGAAATCGAATCAGAACTGCAAGGGCGATCGCTCCGAGAAGTAGCAAGTTCAGATATTGGTGAATTAGTTCTCAAACAGTTGCGACGATTGAGTGAAGTTGCTTACGTGCGATTTGCCTCCGTTTATCGCCAATTTCAAGGCATCCGAGATTTTGTCGAAGCCCTCGATCGCCTGCAAAGCGACCACGACACTAATCTAGAAATAGAAACCGATCCCAATGCGATCGCCTCTTGCGAGTTACCGCCCTCAGAGTCCAGAGAGCTAGAAATTCAGCCATCCTGCGCGACACCCAACTAAACTCGCCACAAATAGTTTTAAACGGGCATAGTTAGGCTATAATAAACTATCTTACCGCCCCATGATTATAATTAACACTCCTAACCTGAAGTTTTGAGTAATAATAATGGTAGCGGGTGTGGGGTTGCACCCGGTAATGGTTGGCTAGCGCTAACTTTTACAAAAGATTGATAGAAAAGCCAACAGCTTATTAACTAAAATCTACAGCATCCATCCACAGGAACAAAAAACTAAGGAGAGAAATCCCAGGAAACTATTCGCATGGTCAATCAGAAAACAGCAGTCAAAGAAGTGGGCTTTACTCACGAAGATTTTGCAGCCCTATTAGATAAATATGACTATCACTTCAGCCCTGGCGATATAGTAGCAGGTACGGTGTTCAGTATAGAACCCAGAGGAGCCCTGATTGATATCGGCGCTAAAACCGCCGCTTACATTCCCATTCAGGAAATGTCAATCAATCGGGTAGAAGCTCCAGAAGAGGTATTGCAGTCGAACGAAACCAGAGAATTTTTCATCCTCACCGATGAAAATGAAGACGGTCAACTCACACTCTCCATTCGGCGCATAGAATATATGCGAGCCTGGGAAAGAGTCAGACAACTGCAAGCAGAAGATGCAACGGTGCGATCGCAAGTTTTTGCAACCAATCGCGGCGGTGCATTAGTAAGAATTGAAGGGTTGCGCGGTTTCATCCCCGGTTCTCACATCAGCACCCGCAAACCCAAGGAAGAATTAGTCGCAGAAGAACTGCCATTAAAATTCCTAGAAGTAGATGAAGACCGTAATCGCCTCGTTTTGAGCCACCGCCGAGCGCTAGTAGAGCGGAAGATGAATCGCCTCGAAGTTGGCGAAGTCGTCATCGGTACAGTTCGCGGAATCAAACCTTACGGTGCATTCATCGACATCGGCGGTGTCAGCGGTTTGCTACACATCTCCGAAATTTCCCACGACCACATCGATACGCCTCATAGCGTGTTCAATGTCAATGATGAAGTGAAAGTCATGATCATTGACTTAGACGCAGAACGGGGTCGGATTTCCCTCTCCACGAAGCAGTTAGAGCCTGAACCAGGAGCAATGGTCAAAAATCGCGACCTGGTTTATGAAAAAGCTGAGGAAATGGCCGCTAAGTTCCGCGAGAAAATGCTAGCTCAAAAGCAAGCAAAAGCTGCTATTGAGATTCCCGTAGAAGTCCCAGCCGCGACTGATGAACTAGACGACATTCCAGACGATATTCCTTCGGCAACTGAGGAACTAGACGATATTCCGCCAGCAATGGAGGAGATAGCCGCAGAAATTCCCGCCGCAACTGAAGAGATAGTGGCGGAAATTCCAGAGGAAGAAATTCCCCCAGCAACGGAAGATTAATATCCCAATCTTTCTTATAAAAAGAGGGAAACACCCTCTTTTTTTGTAACTATTTCCATAAATTGTTAACTGTTAACTGTTAACTGTTAACTGTTAACTGCCAATAGCTAATATTGTCTCCGACAAATTACTTACGATCTGTCATTGCGAGCAAAGCGAAGCAATCCCCAAGTTTTAGGATTACTTTGCTAGGATTGACAATTACCTGGGGGGGTGACAGAGAGGCCTAAGAAATAGACCCAATCAGGATTCCAGCCCGTATACCCTGCTGGTAAAAACGACGTTTATTGGGAGTTATCTTCATTAATTCTTGAACGAGTTCAGAA
>NZ_JAQMUA010000320.1:0-53603 GCF_028330895.1 Kamptonema animale CS-326
GTTAACCTTCAGGGAACCGCCATGTTTTTCCTCAACAATTTGACGCGCGATCGCGAGTCCTAACCCTGTCCCTTTTCCTACTCCCTTAGTCGTAAATAAATGGTCAAAAATTTTAGATTGCACCTCGGCACTCACACCAATTCCATTATCTTTAATCCCAATTATTACCTGTTTCTGGTCTGCTGATAACTCAGTTACAACTATAATTTGATTGGCAATCTCTGCATAGCCCTTGGTTTGAGTCTTCTAGGGCATCAATTGCATTACTCAACTATGGTAAGGTCAACTTCACGAATCTTAGCCGTTATAGTTCTTTAAGTGAAAAAACTTATCGTCGTCACTTTCTTAAACATTTTAACTTTCCACAATTTAATCAATACTTTCTCCAACAAGCCTTGAATCCTGAGCCGACAATTATTGCTGTCATTGATTGTTCTTTCTTAAAAAAAAGTGGCAAAAAAACTGAGGGTAAAGCTTATTTTTATAATGGCATTGCTCGCACAGAGCTGAACAGGGATTGGGAATTTCTGTGATTTCTATTGTTGAAGTTGAGACACATTTATCTTTAAGAGTTGATGCTAACCTCCGTTATCTTTATACAGGTGAACAAAAGAAACGGGGCGCACCTCGGAAATATGACGGTAAATTTGACGGTCTCGATTTAAGTCGCCTGAATTTTGTTAAAGAAATAAAACCGGGCGTTACACTTTCTACATTAGTTGTGTGGAGTTGTTGTTTAAATTGCCAAATTTGTTTGGCTTGTATTTCTGAAGTTCAAGCCAACGGTAAACTCAAAAATGCCTTATTCTTTAGCACTGATATTCATCTATCGCCTGAACAAATTATTGAATATTATCAGGCGCGTTTTCAGATAGAGTTTGTGTTTCGTGATGCCAAACAATTTACGGGTTTATCTGATTGTCAATCTCCTCATCCCCAACGGCTTGATTTTCATTTTAATGCTAGTTTAACTTCTCTTAACTTAGCCAAATATCAGGCTTATAATTGTCACTTATCAAGCCAGCCTTTTGTGTTTTCTATGGCTGCTTATAAACGTCTGCAACTCAATCGGCATCTGCTTTCAACATTTATCTCTAAGTTAGATTTAGACCCAAATTTGATTTTAAATCACCCTAACTTTCCTGAACTCCTGTCCTATGGTACTTTGGCCGCTTAAAAACTGTCCGAAGTATTGATAGGGTAACGAGCCTGTTTTCAAGTTCGCTAACCGCCAAACGCTGTTCTCGCACTCGACCTACTCTCAGCGCATCAATCAGGCTAAGCAAGGCGTAAAGTTCTGGATCGTTTTTAGCCGCTTGGGGGACTGAACGGTACAGGGGTGCGATCGCCTGCCCTCTGACGACACCTTGAGGGTCAGGCCAGACATAAACCTCAGACGGTGAGGCAATTAGCTTGCTTTTCAACGGCTCAGCCGAATGCGCCGTTGGCAGTCCCCGACTTAAGGGGCCGGGTTGGGCATAGAATACATAGCGCAGCCCGTGAACTACGAATTCTAGTAGTGCTTGGGTCAAAATCCTGCGATTCTCACTATCATAGAGGCCTGCTGCTGCACATCGAGAGAGCGCACTATGAACTTCTGAGGCACTCATACCTAAGCTTTGAGCGAGGGTGCTGTAAGTCCAGGTTGCTTTTTCCCAACTGTGGACTTTGAGTATGGTAACGATATCTTGCGGTTTGAGCATAGCTTTATGGGTAGGCTCCGCCAGCCAAAGGCATCGCTTTCTTTCCTTTATTCTACATTCGCGAATAGCGAATAATCGAGATGTGGCGACTTTAATTTAATGTTCGGCGCTTGTTGAAGGGCGTGAGTTATTTCGGGAGTACAGCGATCGCTTGTGCTGAGAAAGTGGTTGTAGGAGCGATCGCACCATCCACTTCATCCATTTGGCGATTAATTTCTTTAGCAGTATAAATATATCTCTGAACATTGCTATTGCTACACCTTACTTCTGGTTTCGAGGTGAGGTGGATATCGGTTCTTAGTTGAGATTTGAGGATAATTTCTGCTCAATCAAGAAAATCAGTCTCTACAATATATACTTGTTTCTATTGGTAGGGCGATCGCTTGTTTGCACCTTGCAGATTTTGCTGGAAAGTGGCATGGGAAAACACGGGTTAGCGCGATTTCGTTATAGTTCAGTATCAAAACAGCAAGCTCATAAATAATAGAGCCGCTGCTTGCACAAACCTGTAGCTATTGGCGATCGCTTCAGTTGGTGCGATCGCGAGTGATTGGCATTGATTGCCGGTCAATTTGACCTAATAGTTTTCCCTATTCGCTCCCCCGCATTTGCGGGTAGTCATTGGCGCTCGTTTCAGTTGGTGCGATCGCAGGAAATCGGTGTAACTGCTGGCCTGTAGATCTAACCTTACCATTGGCGCTCGTTTCAGTTGGCGCGATCGCAGGAATTGGAATCAAAGCTTACCCGATAGTAGTTCTAGCAGTAACTATAGCTGAAAAGAGCATAAACAAACAGGCTCTACCCAACCACTAAGAGTCAATATTCAGGTTATCCGTTGGAATACTGCATCGAAAAGTATTTGTTGAGCCTGCTAATTCTACTAAAACTGTGAGGGCGATCGTTCGTCTCATTGAATTTTTGTTCAATACTGATCGTGTTGTGGCTCTACCATACAAACGCTCCTCTTTATTAGAGAAGTTTTTTATATTTTGGTATAAATATATCGTTCAACATTGCTATTGCTACTGCCCTTTCCTGCTTTTTGTGCAAGCTTCCTATCTGCATAAGTTTGAGTTCTCATGCGGTTTTTGTTGCTAACAAGCACCCAAATTTAGCTAACAATTAAGCTGAGGCGAGTACAAGTTTACTCGCACATTCTCATAAAAAACAGCGAAAAACAGCCAAAAACTCACGAAAACTCAGCCCTAAAAAGTTAATTTTGAGGTTTTTTCCTGTCCCGGTACGCTTAAGACTTATTTAACAATTTAACAGCCAACTCTACACTCCCAATTCTAGGAATTGTAGCAGAGACAAGCTTGTAACTTGTCTCATTTATAGCAAGGTGTACTTTTACAATTGAGCAAGCAGAACTAATCGAAAATACTGTTAAGGTTGCCTAAAAAATTGCCGCCTCGTTATTAGCCATTCAGCTATTGCATATTAATGTATCGGACAAAGGCGGTAGCGTTTTTCTCTTCTTGAGTTGCAGTTCAGTTTGTTTGGCTTTATTGAATGCAGTGCTACCGCACTTTAGTACAAAAAAAAGCGAAGTGCCTCAATATTTTTGGGCTGCCAGAATGCTCTAACCGTTACTTCGGCAAGCCAGTGAAATTTGTAGTCAAAGGAAAAGCCGCCACAATAGTATGAGCAATCGGCACAGTTGGAGATCGGTTAAAACCAAGCCTTTTGAGACACTTGGCTAACATCGCATCAGTGGCATTGATTGGGACAGTTGAATATCGGGTAAAAATAAGCCCCTTGACACTCCATCTCTAGTTTTTAGGTGTTTGTGGCGATAGCTGCTTCGATCGATTCAAAGCCAATTCTTTGTGGTCATTTGAATTGTCTTGACTTTAAAAACTGCAACTAGCGACTTGACTCCGCTGCCCTTACTCGAATATCCGAATCAGCCTGCAAGTCGTTACCACTGGCTCCCCATTAACCTGATCGATCCAAGTACACTTTGATGACCAAACCAATGCAGAAAACTCGCACTTACTCATTCACAATTTTTAGCTAAAAATTGCGAGGAAAAAAGAGGAGAAAACAGCACAATTATTACTCATTACATCTCGTAATTCCTACTTTTAGCCTCGCAGTGATTATAAATACTTATCATTTTTTGTAAAGAATTGTTGCTTTTGACGCGATTTTTTGTATTTTAGACCCTTCTAAATCCTCCTCAATCCTCGTAATATGTAGGGTAGTCGCATAGCAAGCCATGTCAAATAGACGTTATAGGGGGTAAAAATGAGCACTCTTTGCAAATTTATGGTTTTTGCAAGACTATGATAGGAATTGTTGGTGGGCAGGACTGGCGCGATCGCACACGATAACAGCCAAGGGCTAATTGGGATTATAAAAGCTGGGTATCGCGCAGTGTGTGCTCACGCACACACTGGCAGCCAAGGCAAGAAAGTTTGATGGGGCAGTTTGGACTTTCATAGAACAGTGCGATCGCTCCTAGCTCTCGAAGCCAGGAGCGAGCTACTTGGTGTACAGGTTTGCCTTGGGTACTCGGCATCGGAGCATTGTACGACGCAAGCCAGTTGGTGCAGTTGAGCATTAGCTGGTAATGCCCAACGCGATCGCGCGCCTTGCCATCCTGTTGGCGATGAAGCAGCCAGCAAAGATGTCGATACTCGCTGTGACGATCGTTGGTTCCACAGCGAGCATCGAGCTTGGACTTATCCCTCTTTTGTCACTTCGGGGAGAGAATAACAGTAGGCAACAACCAAATTTGTCACTAATTGAGCCTGAAAAAGAGTCGGAAAATCATTCATAAAAGAGTTTATTAACCAATTTTAAAGTGTCAGATAGCCCAGTCTTAACAAAAGTTAATACGCTGTCGATTACTTTTGTCCGACTACTTAATATATACTATGTTGTGTGGTTATACTCTTATCAGTACCTCAGCTTCGTTGGTTCGCCATTTACCTGGTTTTTAACAAGTCCTACTTTCTGCTGTGAGTAGTTCCGCTTTTTGTTCGCGTGTCGCTATCAAAACTAAACGAGGATATGAACTAAATGTACAAGCTAGCTAAGAGCCATGATTTCCTAATAGTCAACAGTGTAAGCGACTGTTGGCAGCGATCGCTACTCACTAACTCTTAGCAAGGGAAAACTCACCTTAGCAAATCCACATAATTTTACAATTGAATTAAAGGATTCGTTCAATGAAACCCCAATCAGATGTTCAGTTCGATAAACTTGCTTTTGAAAAAATGAAGCGAATAATGCCTAATCTATTGGCAGCTCGTCGAGAAAAAAATCAGAACGAAGATTATCGCACTCGGGCGCTACCAGAAGAAATTGCTTTTAAACTAACGAATCGCTGCAATTTAAGATGTAAACATTGCTATCAATGGAATGAAGATGGTCATCACCACGAGCTAGAAAGAATAGAGCAAAATCGGGATTTAGACTTTTCCATAGTTGAGAAAGTATTTGCACAAACCCATGAAGTAAAGTCCAATGTTTATCTGTGGGGTGGCGAACCACTGATTTACAGAGATTGGGATAAGTTAGTCGATTTACTTGAAAAAGATCCTCGTTGGACATCCATGTGTACTAACGGAATAGGTATCAAGAAGAACCTAAATTCTATTCTGAAGGTGTCAGATTGTTTTGAGATTTTAATTGCTATAGAAGGGTTTAAAGACGAACACGATGCCATCAGGGGCAAAGGTAATTACGAAAAAGCGATCGAAGGACTCGACCTTTTACTAGAGCAAAAAGAGGCTGGTAATTATAAAGGGGAAGTTGCTGTAAATTTTGTTATCACCGATAGGATGGTATCCAGAACTTATGAGTTGATAGAGTTTTTTGAATCAAAAAAAGTCGATACAGTTTATCTCAGCCTACTCTGGTATTTGTCTGACGAGACTTCAGCTAAGATGGATCGATACTATACAAAACACTTTAACTGGCTTTGCACCGAGCAAGAAACTGCCATACCTAGCTGGCACGCTTATAAATATAGACTCAATCCCGATGCTTCCGAGCGACTAATTGAGGAACTGAATAGAGTTAATCAAAGGACTTGGGCACTTAAATTACGCTATAACCCAGCTCTAGATCCTGATGAAGTTAAAGAATTTGTTTTAGGCAGCGATAAACCTGCTCAGAACAAAACTAAATGTTTGTCCATTAAAAACCGAATGGATATTTTTCCAAATGGGGAAGTAGTTTCCTGTAAATTTTTCCCTGAATTATCAGTTGGAGACCTCAAAGAAGAAAGTGTTGGTGAAGTTTGGCAGGGTTGCAAATTTACAAAAGTTCGAGAAACAATCGATCGAGAAGGCTTGATGCCTGTCTGTGCAAAGTGCAATCTTTTGTATTCCCGTGGCATTTGATTCATCTTTGTTTTCCCCTACCTGTTCTTGATATTCCTATCTGTGGGTATTGTGTGGTTGTTGATGCTACGATTACACTCTCCTGAGATGATAGAAGGAATGGAGCGCAAACTCAGAGAGATATATGGTGGGTAAAATCCTTAACCTCAGATATGGCACCGAGCCTTGGCGATTAGAAATCGCGGTTATAAAAACCAAGTCTAGCTGCGCGGACTAATTGAAAATAAAGGAACGGTTTTAAAGCCTGTAGAGGTAGGCTGTATCTGTGTAGCTCCCGACTTCCAGTCTGTGGCTAATAAGGTGTAATATCTGAGTAACGCAAGACTATATTAACCAAAAACAACCTATGCAAGTACACCATTTTTTACAAAAAAGCGCTGAATATTTGCCTAATAAGGAAGCTTTAATCTGTGATGGGCGAAGACTAACATTTGCAGAAATTGAAATTTACTCTAATTGTCTTGCTAATTCCATAAAAGCAGCAGGCTTGCAAAAACTAGACCGAATTGCTATTTACTTAGAGAACTCTGTAGAAGTTGTAATTTCCATTTTTGGGATTTTGAAGGCAGGTTGTATATTTACTATTATAAGTCCCCAGACTAAAGCCAGAAGATTGGAGTACATATTAAACGACTGCCAGGTGAAGGTTTTAATTACTCGCAAAAGTTTTATATTTAGTTGTTTAGAAGATTTCACTAATCTTTCCTTTCTCAAGTTATTACTTCTTGTTGAAGAAAAATTTTTTTATCAAATAGAACCTATCATTCAAGATGTAAAAACATTTTTCTTTTGGGATCTGATAGAAAAATTTCCAAATAGCTGCCCCGATGATGCGTGTAGCGACAGTGACTTATGCAGCATTAACTATACATCAGGTTCTACAGGTAATCCCAAAGGAGTCATGCTGACGCACTCCAACATGGTTTCTGCGGCTGAATCCATAATTGAATATTTAGAAAATACTGCTGAGGATATTATTATCAACGTTCTACCTTTATCATTTGACTATGGGCTTTATAACATATTAATGCCCTTTTATTTTGGCGGAACTGTAGTTCTTGAAAAGTCATTTATTTCTCCTCATCAACTTATTGGGTTAGTCAAACATGAACAAGTAAGTGGGTTGCCTCTGATACCGACAATTATAGGCTTAATGTTAAAATTTAAGAATTTGCAAAAATATGATTTTTCTAGTGTAAGGTACATCACTAATACCGGACAGGCTCTGCCAACTAAGCATATTTTTCAACTCAATGAATTATTTCCTCAAGCTAGGATTTACTCTATGTACGGTCTTACAGAGTGTAAAAGAGTATCTTATCTTCCTCCCGACGAACTGCTGATAAAACCCAAGTCAGTAGGAAAAGCAATGCCTAATGTAGAGGTTTATCTGGTCAGCGAAGATGGTAACAAGATAAATAAACCTGGCGAAATAGGGGAACTCGTGGTTAAGGGACCAAATGTGATGCAAGGTTACTGGAATTTACCTAAAGAAACCGCTAAGGTTTTAAAAATAGATAGAGTAAATGAGAAGGTTTTGTATACGGGGGATTTATTTAAAATGGATGAGGATATGTATCTTTATTTCGTCGGGCGAAAAGATGATATGATTAAGACCTCTGGAGAGAGAGTAAGTCCCAAAGAAATTGAAAATGTTCTGTATCAATTGGAAGGGATAGATGAAGCGGCTGTATACGGTGTTGAGGATGAAATTTTAGGTCAAGCGATTAAAGCAACTTTGGTATTGAAGAAAGGCTCAAATTTAACAGAAAAAAATATTTTTGAACATTGCTCAAAGTATTTAGAAAAATTTATGGTACCCAAGCACATCGAAGTTAAGCATGATCTGCCCAAAACGATAAATGGTAAGATTGACAAAAAAAGTTTAAAGAATTAAAATAATTTTTTGAGAATTAAAATAATCTTTTGTGAGGGTAAGGACTTAAATCTCCAGGTTCTTCCGGATGTTTGGTGTTTAAAGTAGCTGCTTATACATTTTTGCTGGACACTGAAGGCTGAAAATCCTGATGCAGTTAGATTATAAGATTGTGTTATCATCACAAGTACGGGTGAGCCATTCTGGGCTCAAATTGGCTTCTATCTCTCTGGGAAAGGGATTTAGCTCGTTCGCGGTAAATTGTACTCAAACCTAGTCGGAGCAACGAAAAAGTCAAATTGACCTTAATTCGTCTTACTGACTGGGTTTGAGCCTGTTTTCAAGATGAATTTTGTCTAAGTCCCGGTACTCGTGTCGAAGTACGGCGATCGCTGAACTAGGAGACAAGGTTAACACTAAGGTGATGGAAGATGAATGATACTAATTTAAGATTAAAATTTGTAAATCAGGGCTGGAAAAAATTAAAAAAGTTAAACACTATACCTATCGATTTAGAAAGAGTAACTTTAATTCGTGACCAAGACAGCGACTATCTGTCCAATCCTGCTAACGTAGAATCGCTAATGCTTAGCCTTGGTCTTAACGATGAAGGACTAGAAGAATTTCCGGAAAGCTTACACCCCTACTGTGGTCAAGGGTTGCGAATATGGCAGTATCCTGTTCAATTTAGTAAATATTTAGTGGATCTCTCAAAACTCAATATTACTTCCTACTTAGAACTCGGCGTTCGTCATGGCGGAACATTTGTTACCACAGTAGAATATTTGCAGAACTTTAACCCGATCGAGTATGCCGTTGGCGTGGACATTATTCCCTGTCCATCATTACTGGAATACCACAAAATGAACCCGAACGCTGAATTTGCTCAAATCAATACTCAGTCAGATCAATTCCAGCAAATGCTCGATCGCTACGTAAAATTCGACCTGGTATTGATTGATTCGTTCCATGAAGAAGTTCAATGCCGCCAAGAGTTTTTCTCAATTCGAGAAAAAGCCAACATTATTGGTTTCCATGACATTGCAAATGTCAACTACCCAGGCGTAAAAAAAGTTTGGGAAGAGGTAAAAAATATGGGAGAATATGATTGTTCGGAATACACCGATCGATATGAAGAAATCGAACCTTCATACATGGGAATTGGGGTTGCAGTAAGGAAAAATAGACTATGATCGACCAAATTAAAGCTCTTTTAGAAGAAGTAAAAAATGTCCCTGGACTGTCGGAAAACCTTTCTGATTCATCGGACATTATCGATGATGTGAAATTAGATTCTCTAGAAATGATAAATTTCATGCTGAAAATCGAAGAAAAATTGAAAATAGAGATCGATTTCGAGCAACTAGATTTTTCCTATTTGAAATCAATTTCAGCATTTAGTGAGTTTTTGTCTAGGATGGAACGTTTGGATTAAGATCCTCAAATCAAGGTGACGAAATGCTCAATTGTGAAAGTGAAAAAATTACAATTTTAGGTTCTGGGGTCGCGTTAGGGGTTTATATTCCAGCCTTACTTGTTAATTATCAGCTAAGAAAGCTGAACCTCGATTCAGATGTAATGGTTTTAGAAAATTATTACACTGACGATAGTAGAGAAAAATTAAAAGCTTATAAAAAAGCTTATCATACCAATTTCTCTGTGGCTTTAATGGGACATAAAATGACTAAAGATATTTCCGCCAGTTTGGATGATAATTTAGTCAACAATCTTTTGGAGAATTGGCAAGCAGAAAATCGGCTAAAATTTATCGTTTGGTCTGGATTATGGATGCCGATTTTAGAAAAATATAGAGAACAAATTGCTCCTAAAAAATTGAATGTAGATGCTTGTCGAATTGATGCCGATATATCAGCAACATTTAAGATAAACAAGAGCATTAATCAAAATTACAATGAAATTTGGCTGTGGAATTGGGAGCAAAAGAAACTAATCCACGAAATCCCGGTGACAAATCAACCACCTATCCCTTATGCGGACAGAAAAAATCGATTTGTGATTCATGGTGGTGGCTGGGGAATCGGCACATATCAAAGTAGAATTGCCGAGTTAGAAGCCCAAGGAATATTATTAGATATAGTTGCCTATTATCCTGAAGAAACAGAGCGGAAAAACTCAGGAAATAGATATTTTATGGTAGACCCAGATTGGTCTCCCTGGATTAAGAACCAAAATAATCAGCATGAATTTCCTCCGTTTGGCGAAGTAAGCGATTTAAATAATAAGAATTTTCAAACCAAAGAAGAACATCATCTTTTCCACGACTTGGTGAAGCAAAGTAAAGCCATAATTAGTAAACCAGGTGGCGGTACTCTGATCGATTCACTGGCATCGGCAACACCAATTATATTACTGGAAGCTTACGGTTATGCCGAGGAAAAAAATGCGGCCATCTGGGAATATTTAGGCTATGGAATTTCTTACGAAAAGTGGAAAAAAATGAACTATTCCTTGGAAATACTGGAACAGCTTCACCAAAATCTCCTCAATAAAAATCGGTTAATTAACTATCCACAGCAATATGCCGATCGATTATTAGCATTAAGCTGTAAGAAGTAAATGTTCGGAAAGGGAGCAAGAAGGACTAGACATTAATAGACATATTATGCAATTCAATTCAGAACAAGCTCAAAAAAAACTTTGGAATGCTTTTCGCGATGTCTTGAATTCATCGCGCCAAGGCCCTACTCTGCGAGAAATAAACAGAGAGGGATATCTGCCTCTCTCCTTTGCCCAACAGCGTTTCTGGTTAGTCAATCAATTAAACCCAAACAGTTCTGTCTATAATGAGTATGCAGCTTTTCTCCGCTTAAAAGGTTCCCTGAATATAGCTGCATTAGAGCAGAGTTTAAACGAAATTAGACGACGGCATGAAGTTTTGCGAACTAATTTTTCGATCGTCAACGGACAGCCACTTCAGAAGATTTCCCCTTATCATCCTATATCATTACCCGTCATAGATATCCAAAAAATTGCGCCCGATCTGCGGGAGGCAGAAGTTCGATCGCAAGTTATAGCAGAAGCCCAGCAGCCTTTTAACCTCGAACAAGATCCCTTACTGCGATTCAAACTTCTGCGCTTAGACGAAGCAGAATATGCCCTGATGGTAACAGTTCATCATATCGTTTATGATGGCTGGTCTCAAGGCATATTCATCCAAGAATTATCAACACTTTACAACAGCTTCTGCGATCGCCAACCATCACCCCTACCCGAACTGCCCATCCAATATGCCGATTTTGCCCACTGGCAGCGTGAGTGGCTACAAGGCAAAATATTACAGTCCCAGATTGACTATTGGAAGCAACAACTAAATGGTAGCCTTCCCGTATTAAATCTGCCTACAATTTCTCCCCGTATACGCGAAGCCGCTTGTCGCCAAACATCGCCAATTCAAACTTACCAAGGTGCGCGTTATCATTTAGCGCTACCCAAACAACTTCTCGATCGCCTTGATGCTTTAAGCCAGTCGGAAAATGTCACTTTATTTATGACTTTGCTGGCAGCATTTAAAACTTTGCTTTATCGCTATACAGGGCAAAAAGATATTCTGGTTGGTTCGCCCATTGCAAACCGTAACAGACGGGAAATATCAGGGTTAATTGGATGCTTCGTCAATACTTTGGTACTGCGAACTGACCTATCGGGAAACCCAAATTTTAGGGAATTGCTAGGTCGAATTCGAGACGTAGCTTTAGAGGCATATACTCATCAAGATTTACCTTTTGAAAAGCTCGTCGAAGAACTACATCCCAACCGAGATATTAGCAAATCACCACTGTTTCAGGTGATGTTTGTCTTACAAAATACTGCTATACCCACTTGGGAAATTAGAAACTTAACCGTCAGTACAATAGAAGTAGAAAACCAAACTGCTAAGTTTGATTTGACTTTATTGTTAGAGTACACTCCTCAAGGGTTAATGGGGCTGTGGGAATACAACACCAAATTGTTTGATGTTGCCACCATAGCAAAGATGGCAGAACATTTCCAAATCTTACTAGAGGGTATTGTCAGCGATCCAGATCGGCCAATTTACTCTCTACCGATGCTGACACCAGCAGAACAGCATCAGTTAATCGTGGAATGGAATAACACTCAAATTGAAACGCCAAAAATAGAGTGTATTCATCAGTTGTTTGCTGCCCAAGTGGAACGAACACCGGATGCTGTAGCCGTTATTTGTGCAGATGAAGAAATAACTTATAGAGAACTGAATGAACAGGCCGATCGCTTAGCTAATTACCTGCAAGAAATCGGTGTCAAACCAGAATTTTTAGTGGGAATTTGTGTTGAGCGATCGCTAATCATGGTCGTCGGAATATTGGCAATTCTGAAAGCTGGCGGAGCATATATTCCCTTAGACCCTGCTTATCCGCCCGAAAGATTAAATTTGATCTTAGAAGATGCTAATATTTCACTGCTATTAACTGAAAGCAAATTATTGAAAATATTACCAAAAAAACCAGCTAAAATAATATGTTTAGATAATTGGGAAACTACAGAGAAAGATCGGACTAAATCCCGTCAAAATTACCAGTTCTCCCAGCCAATTGCATCTAACTTAGCATATCTTATCTATACATCAGGTTCTACAGGCAGACCCAAAGGCGTTTGCATCGAGCATCATAGCGCTGTCACCCTGCTCCAGTGGGCAAAGACAGTATTTACCCCAGCAGAAATGGCAGGAGTTCTAGCAGCAACCTCTATTTGCTTCGATCTCTCCGTTTTTGAATTATTTGTACCCCTTAGCTGGGGAGGAACCGTAATTTTAGCCGAAAATGCGCTGCATCTTCCCAGCTTAAAAGCAGCAGATAAAGTAACACTAATTAATACCGTTCCCAGTGCGATCGCTCAACTATTCAAAATAGGAGGCATCCCCACTTCCGTTCGCACCATCAACCTAGCGGGTGAAGCCTTATCTAATCGTTTAGTCCAACAGCTTTATCAGTTACCGCACATTGAAAAAGTCTTCAACCTCTACGGGCCTTCCGAAGACACCACGTACTCTACCTTTGCCTTAATTCCCAAAGGATATGATGCTATTCCCCCCATTGGTCGCCCCCTATTAAATACCCAGTGTTTTATCTTAGATGCCCACTTGCAACTGGTGCCCATTGGTGTTCCAGGGGAACTTTACCTGGGCGGTGATGGACTGGCGCGGGGCTACCTCAATCGTCCCGTTTTAACGGCGGAGAAATTTATCCAGAACCAATTTAGCCACAATGTTAGCGATCGGCTATATAAAACCGGGGATATTGTCCGCTACCTAAGCGACAGCAATCTTGATTACCTTGGTCGCATCGATCATCAAGTGAAAATTCGCGGCTTTCGCATTGAATTAGGAGAAATAGAAGCCTTTCTTTCCCAACATCCTGCTGTAGAACAGGTGGTGGTGGTTGACAGAGAAGACAGAAATGGCGACAAGCACTTGGTTGCCTACCTTGTGACCCACCAACCGGCACCAACTCCGGGCAACCTCCGCGCTTTCCTGGCGGAACAGTTACCAGACTACATGGTGCCATCCCGTTTTCTGCTGCTAGACGCACTGCCCCTTACTCCCACTGGCAAAGTAGACCGTCGTGCTTTGCCTGACCCTGAACTAGCTGCTTTCAGCGAACTTGAAAATGGCTTTGTTGCGCCCCGTGACACCTGGGAACTGCAACTCGTCAAAATCTGGGAAAGCCTGCTTAATACAAGTTCGATCGGTGTCAAGGAAAGTTTTTTTGAACTTGGTGGTCACTCGCTTTTGGCTGTCAGCTTGATGGCAGAAATTAAAAAGCAATTTGGACAACAATTACCACTGACGACACTGTTTCAAAAACAAACGATCGAGCAGTTAGCAACTGTTCTTCGTCGTCAGCAACAAACTCAAACCGCCTGGGTTCCATTAGTCGAAATTCAGTCCGGTAATGGTCAAAAACCTTTCTTCTGCGTTCATCCGGTGGGTGGCAATGTCCTCTGTTACCTTGATTTAGCTCGTGATTTGGGTGCAGATCGGCCCTTTTATGGACTGCAAGCCAGGGGTTTGGACGGACAAGATCGGCCTTATGCCAACATTGAAGAGATGGCAGCTTGCTATATTGAAGCTATACGCACCGCTCAACCGCGTGGGCCTTACTGTTTAGGCGGTTGGTCAATGGGAGGAGTTGTAGCGTTTGAAATGGCTATTCAGCTACAAAGACAGGGCGATGAAGTGGCTTTGCTGGCGTTAATAGATAGCTGGGCACCAAACTCTCTTACCAACAGCCTGAGTCAGTTAGATGAGACTGATCTGTTATTGCAATTCGCCAAAGATCTCAGCCTGGGATTAGGCGATCGTTCTCTAGAATTGGACAGCTTACTGCGATCGCTACCCTCATCAGAGCAGTTAAATTTTATTTTGCAGCAAGCACAAATCGCTGGTGTCTTACCAGGGGAAATTGAGCCAGTACAGTTTTATCCATTGTTAGATGTTTTCAAGACCAATCTGCAAGCTATACAACGCTATGTTCCCCAAATCTATTCCCAGAAAATCACCCTTTTCCGAGCCAGTGAAAGTTTATCTGACGGTCTTCAAGATCCGGCATCAGGCTGGCATCCATTGAGTACCGAACCATTGGAACTTTATAACTTGCCCGGTAATCACTATACAATTTTGACTAAACCTTGTGTGGAGAAACTCTCAGCACAATTAAGACATTCTATCGATCGAGCAAGCACGTTTAACCTTCAAGAGTAAAGTTAATGTATTACGATTTGTATTCGCCGCTAATTTGGTTGAAATCTTAATTTCAGCAGTTTTATATACTAGGGTACGCAATCAAAATGAAGAATTTTAGTTAAAACTATGGAACTTACTCGCTCTTATTGGCTGACTAATTTACCCTATCAAGATTTGCACACTACTCCTGAGCTACCTACCCAAACAGATATTGTTGTGATTGGAGGTGGTATTACAGGGGTTAGCACAGCTTACTGGCTGACCAAACATGGACTAAATGTCACGCTGCTAGAACAACGGGGAATTAGTGGCGGTGCGACTGGACGGAATGGCGGGCATTTTAACCCCAGAACTAAGAAAAACTTTGCCGTAGCTTTGAAAGAATATGGGACTGAAACTGCACTGGCAATTCTAGATTATGTTCAGAAAAATGCAGCGGCAATCAAGCAATTTGTAGCCGATCATCAAGTAGATTGCGATCTGTCTATTCGAGGAATGGTGACGCTAGCACTCGATCCTGATGAATTGGAAGCCGTACAGTCAGCAGCATCGGCTCTAGCTCGGTACGGTGTATCAGGAGAATACTGGAACTCTGAGCAATGTGCAGAAAAAATCCATAGCCCAGATTTCTTGGGGGGTGTATTTTTCCCTGATGTGGGTCAACTTTGGCCTGCAAAATTAGTGGTGGCGATCGCTAGAGAATGTCTGAAGCAGGGAACAAATATTCAAACTCAAACGGAAGTGCATCAGGTCGAACGAGCATCTGGCAAAATAATCGTTAAAACTAATCGCGGTTCGATCGCAGCTCAAAATGTTGTCTATGCAACTAATGCTTGGACAAAACATTTACTCCCATTCCTCAAAGACATCATCATTCCCGTTCGCGGACAAATGCTAGTCACTGAACCTGCACCTCCGATGTGGGATTTTAGTTTTTCCACTACCTTTGAATACTGCATTCAACGTCCAGACCGGCGAATTTTTCTGGGGGGAATGCGATGGAAATCTCCCACTGGAGAAATCGATACGGATGACGATTCCACAATTCACCCGGCGGTAAGCCAGGGATTGAAGGAATTCCTGAGCGATCGTTTTCCCGACTTACGCGATCTCAAAGTAGAACAAGAATGGACAGGAATTATGGCGTTTAGCAAAGATCATAATCCTTTAATTGGACAGGTACCCAATCGTCCAGGGGAATACATGGCAGCAGGTTTTACGGGAAATGGGATGGTGATGTCATTTTTAGCAGGATTAGCCGTAACAGAAATGATTTTGGGCCGATCGCCAGAAGTATTTGTCAAGGCTTTTGAGCCGTCCCGGTTTTTTCCTAACTAAGCTTAAAAAGAAAACTGGCATTAATGTATTAATGAACATCATGCTCCCAAACCAATACGACTTTGTTCCTCGCTTCCTGAGACTGGCTTCAATTAATGTCTTTTCCAATATCATGGAGCCTCTAGCTGGGGCAATCAGCCTGGGGTTTTTGGGGCATTTGACTCAAATCGATCATCTAGCAGGGGTTAGTCTTTCGACTACCCTGTTTAACTTTACCTATTTTATGGTGAGTTTTTTACGCATGGGAACCACTGGCGTGACGGCCCAAGCAGTAGGACGAGATGATCGAGAAGAGATGTTTTTGGTGGGAATGCGAAATGGGTTAATTGCATTGAGCATCGGTGGACTACTGCTGCTATTGCAATATCCCCTGCAACAGCTTTGGTTTGCCATAATGACTGCAACCCCAGAAGTGAAAGCATCAGGGATCGATTATTTCAATGCCAGAATTTGGGGAGCACCTGCGGTGGCGATCAACATCGTAATAATTGGTTGGTTCCTGGGACGGGAGATGAGTGGCTCTGTGTTACTGATGTCGCTTCTAGGCAACGTAGCAAATATTACGTTCGACTACCTATTTATCATCCGATGGAACTGGGCAAGTACGGGAGCAGGGTTATCTCAGGCGGTTAGTCAGTATCTTGTTTTAGTGTTAGCGATCGTTTTGGTGAGTTTCCGTATTGAGTGGAACGAAGTCCGAAACGCAGCCAAAAAGTTTTGGAATGTCAGCGCATTCAAAGCAACATTTACCCTCAATGGCAATATCTTCGTCAAGTCAGGAACGACGATGTTAGTTATGACGATTTTCACCGCTCTGAGTTCTGCAATGGGAATAGAAGTCCTGGCTGAAAATGCCTTACTTCTACAAATAATGATGATTTCTGCTTACTTTTTTGAGGGAATCGGGTTTGCTACGGAAACGCTGGGTGGCAACTTCAAAGGGCAAGAAGCGATCGATCGG
This sequence comes from Kamptonema animale CS-326, assembly GCF_028330895.1. Taxonomy (NCBI): domain Bacteria; kingdom Bacillati; phylum Cyanobacteriota; class Cyanophyceae; order Oscillatoriales; family Microcoleaceae; genus Kamptonema; species Kamptonema animale. Next base: position 16,955 of record NZ_JAQMUA010000320.1, read on the forward strand.
TTATTGCCCCTGCTACAGGTGACAGTAGGAAGTGGTCTCCTGACAGGACTGATTGCTGCTGGTGTATGCAACCTATTTCCTCAGACGGTTTTTGGCTTATTAACTAATCACAGCGAAGTGACCGATCTGCTGCAAGTTTATGTTCCTTGGCTGCTAGCACTGCTGGCATTTAATTCAGTTTTTCTGATCCTCAATGGATATTTTGCAGGTTTAGCTCTAGGGGAACCGTTACGTAACGCTTCCCTGAGCGGCGCTTTGTTTGGGTTTGCCCCTTTAGCAATTGGAGCATGGCATTTCCACAACAATCACATCTTATTGCTGGCGATGTCAGCGTGTTGGGCAATTAGAGTTTTGGTGCTGGGAATGCAAGTCCCTGAAACCTTGAACAATGAGCCTGCTGTTGGCATTCAACTGCCTGATTCACCAAATATTTTCTAATAAAATTACTATTCAAGTGATATGTATCAATTTCAAAACTCTCTTCCCAAACTGCCCTTGCCAAAACTAGAAGATACCTGCAAGCGTTATCTGGAATTGGTAACACCGCTAATGAGCGAAACAGAATTAGCGCAAACAAAGGCAGTTGTTAGGGAATTTCAGCAAGGTGTGGGAGTAGAACTCCAGAAGCAACTGGAGATGATTGACCAATCTACCAATACTAATTATTTACATCAACTGATAGAGGAAAGCTACTTAGCCAAAAGGGTGTCAGAACTTAATCGAAGATCGACAGTTGTGGCATCACCTGTTTTGACAACCTCACAATATCCATTCAGCAAGATTGTCGCGAGTATAATTTTTAATACTCTCCAATTTCACCTAAAAATTAAATATCGGGAACTCGAGCCAGATCGGGATATATTTCAAGCCAACAAACCTCCCCTTTGTATGGTACAGTACGACAATTTATTTGGCACGGCGCGAATTCCGGGTATTAGGTGTGACGGTTTTCAAAGGGCTAAAAATTCTGAGCATATTGTGATTATCCGACGAGATACATTTTATGCCTTAAGGTTGTTGCCGGAGGATAAGTTGCCGACTGTGGAAGCGATCGCCCAAGCTATCGATTGGATTCTCGAACATACCCCATATAGCGAACCTGCGGTGGGAGTACTGACGGGACTCCCCAGAACTCGGTGGGCGATCGTTCGCTCCTACCTGACAAACTTAGGGATAGAGAATGCTCAGTCTCTAGAACAATTGGATAGCGCTCTGTTTGTCGTCTGTCTGGACGAAATCACTCCTGCCGATTTAGCAACACTGACTAAAACAGCGTTCCCTGGCGATGGTGGGCGAAATCGCTGGTTGGATAAACCGATCAAGCTCGTTTTCAACTCTCAAGGGCAGTTCGCTGTACCGATTGAGCATAGCAATGTCGATGGCTATGCGGCAACACGCTTAGTCGCTGAGATTAACCGAAAACCTCCGTCTGACGCTGAATCAACAGTCACGCTCGAACCTCCTCAACGATTAAAGTGGAAGTTAGATGGAAGACTATTGGGAGAAATAGAGCAGGCATTAAAAGAAGCTGAATGTCTGGGACGGCAGATCCAGATGGAGGTGGCAACTTTCGAGGAATTCGGCTCAGATTTTATCCAGCAGCAGGGTTTGATTCCTGATGCGGTATTTCTGCTGGCGCTCCAGATTGCTTACACTCGTCTACATCGGAAATTTGCTGGGGTCTGGCAAGGTGTACATACTAGGGGGTTTCGGTATGGGCGATATGAGGAAGCGTTTATTGTTACGCAGCAATCTATAGCACTGATTGAAGCTTTTACGGAGAATTCTTCAGAGGAGGTGCGATATTCAGCTTTGAAAGCGGCTGTTAGCGCTCACTTGTGGCAAGTACTCCACAATAAGAACGGTCAGGGAGCGATCCAGCATCTGCACGCGCTCTATAACCTGGCTCACCATCAAAATGGTAGTGTTCCTGATATTTTTCAGGATAAAGCTTTTTTGGAATTCATCTTTGATTCATCCATTGAGGCAAGTAATATTGGTCATACTTCGGGGATCGCACTAAGCTGTATTAGAGGAAATCGAGACTATGGCATCTCCTATATCATTGAGCCCAACAAAATTGTTTTGAGTGTAACGAGCAAACATTTACAACCAGAAAAATTGATCTCGGTTCTACAGCAGTGTCTTTTAGAAGTAGGAAACCTGATTGGTAAAAACGCTCAATTCAACCAATCTAAGGGCTTACTTTCTCAATCATATAGACAAGAAACGCCCAGTACAATAGCAGCCGTACCGAGTCGAAATGCAGAAAATTCGCTGAATTTTAAGACTTTATTAGACTTACTGCGCTACAGAGCCTTGCATCAGCGCGATCGAATGGCTTATACATTTTTGCAAGATGGTCGTAAGGAAGCAGGTAGTTTAAATTATGAACAATTGGATCGACGGGCTAGAGCGATCGCTGCCCAGTTGCAATCCCTCAACGCTAAAGGCGAGCGGGCTTTACTGCTTTACCCACAGGGATTGGAATTCATTGCTGCCTTTTGCGGTTGTTTGTATGCGGGTGCGATCGCGATTCCAGTACCGCCTCCCGATCCTGCCCGGTTAAAACGCACCTTGCCCAGACTTCAAGCGATCGCTGAAGATGCTAGCGCCACCCTGGTGCTAACTACTTCCCGCATCACGACTCAACTGGCAGAAAATTACTCACAACTTCAAGAGGTTCTTGGCGCTCACTGGCTTTGCACTGAAGAGATTGCAGATGACTGGGCAGAACAATGGCAACCACCTGAAGTTGACAGCAACACCCTAGCTTACCTCCAATACACTTCCGGTTCTACTTCCACTTCCAAGGGAGTAACGATCTCTCAAGGCAACCTGATGCACCATGCAAATTACTTACAAAAAGACTGCGGGTATACATCAGACAGTGTTACCGTGACCTGGATGCCTTACTTCCACGATTATGGATTGGTTCAAGGTATCATCCTACCACTGTATACGGGTACTCCTTGTTACCTGATGACTCCCCTTGCCTTTATCAAAAGTCCATTTCATTGGTTGCTGGCGATTTCTCGCTATCGAGCTACGCATACTCAGGGGCCAAACTTTGCCTACGACCAGTGTTTGCGGCGGATTACACTAGAACAACGCAGCCAACTGGATTTGAGGAGTTGGCAAGCCGCAGGTAATGCGGCTGAACCGATCAATCCAGGGGTGATAGAAGAGTTTATCGAAACCTTTAAACCCTACGGTTTCCGTCCCGAAGCCTTTGCACCCGCTTACGGACTAGCCGAAGCGACACTGTTAGTTTCCAGCAGTCCGATCGGAAAACCTCCTGTATTTTACGTTGCAGATGCAGCAGCGCTGGAAAAAAATCGGGTGGTGGAGGCGCTTTCAGGTAACGGTATGGTACGGGTGATACCTGGGTGCGGTCGTCTGGTCAGCGACACCAAAGTTGTGATTGCCAATCCTGAAACGCTGACTCGGTGTGCTACCAACGAAGTTGGCGAGATTTGGGTATCAGACCCAGGTGTGGCTCTGGGCTACTGGCACCGCCCCGAAGATACCGACAAAACCTTTCAAGCTAGACTGCAAGACACCGGAGAAGGCCCATTTCTGAGAACTGGCGACCTGGGATTCCTTCAAGACGGCGAGTTGTTTGTCACGGGGCGGCTTAAAGATTTAATTATCATCTTAGGTAGCAATCATTACCCCCAAGACATTGAGTTCACGATCGAACGATGTCACCCAGCAGTACGACCTAACTCAGGTGCAGCTTTTTCAGTGGAGGTGGAAGGACAAGAGCGGTTGGTCGTCGTGCAAGAAATCGAGCGCGGGCGATCGCAAAATCTAGACGCGGATGAGGTGATTTCGTCTATCCGTCGAGCGATCGCCGAAGGACACGAACTACCAGTTTATGCAGTTGTGCTGATCGCCAGCGGAAGTATTCTCAAAACTTCTAGTGGTAAAATTCAGCGTCGCGCCTGTCGCAGCGCATTTCTTAGCAACACCCTGAAGGTTGTAGCCCAGTGGGTTCCCAACCCTAGTGACGAAGCCGAATCCTGCTCTGAACTTTCTTTGAACGATCAGGTAGTCAGTACAAGGAATATACAAGTCAGTACAGCAAATATACCACAGATTAGCCAGTTAGTCGCTCGCGTTTTAGGAGTTAAAAGGATTGCTCATGATGCCGATTTACTCGCACTGGCAGTCAACTCATTAGACTTGATTCGGCTCCTAAACGAATTGGAGGAAACATTTGGTTTGGCTCCAACTATAGAACAGATAGTTGGTATGAAAACTATTACAGTCCTCACACAATACTACAAGCAAGCGCTACCCTCTGACGATTGAGCGAAAAGCGATTGTCAAGTCCATTTTGCCCAAGGGTCGGTGGCGTTGCACATTTGAGGTAATACCAACTAGGGTCTTGCTTCCCTAAGCACTTGTGGAGCATAGACCATCTTTGCAACCCAGTGCAGAACTAGATCGTCGCTAGCTTTTTAACGAGGGCGGTAACAATGGCTTGCTGACCAGCAAGCGATGGGTGGATTCCATCCGAAAGTAGCAGGTTGGGAGCTGCTTCATGGGCACTTACAGTGAAAAATTCCCGGAGGATCTGGCGATAAAGTTCAATATCAACACCCAAAATGGCAGCTAGCGTCGCCTCATTGTTAATACCTGGCATCTTTGCCAGAATTTTTTCAGGGTGGTAAAACTTGATTGCGTAAGTAAGTTGCTCAACTGGCATCTGACTCATACTAACTTTACAATGATTGAATTGCTGTTCTCGTACTGACTGTCTTAATCTTCCGCGCTGTTGCCGTCACGTCATTAATGTTTTGATAGGATTCGGCATTAACCGCTAGTTCCCGTCCTAGACGAAGGCAGGAAATCTCGCTCTTAGCCCGTCGATCGGGGTTTTCAATTCCGTCCAGATCGATCGTATGTCCAAACCCGATGATGCGACGGATCATTTCCACGCCTGCGAAACCAAGAGCATCGGTGAATATTTGGCCTAAATAAAGTTTCCTTTCTTGTGCTAAAGCCTCTTGTCCAGTTGGATCGGCAAACAGTTGCTCTGTATAGGCTTCGTTGATTGGATACTGCTCCCACAAACTAATGAATTTGTCGTAGAAGTAGGTCCACACATCTTCTACTGTTTTCAATATCCAAGCTTGGTATTCCTCACGGGGTTGCTCAGTTGTGGCATAACCGTCTTGAGCAAAGTAATTTAGTAGCAGATTTCCAATGATATTACCAACATCAAATGCCATTGGACCATAGAAGGCATACTCATGGTCAATCACCATCGTACTCTCCGGTGTTAGCATGATCGAACCAGTATGTAAATCACCATGAATTAATGCTTCTGCATTGGTCATGTGCTTTAACTTTAAACGCGATACTGCCAGCTTCAAAGGTGCATCGTGGCGGAATTCGGCGGCAATACCATTAAGTTGCGGAGATGTCCATTTGTTGTTTTTGGCTAGCCAAAATGGATCTGTGAAAACGGCATCCTCGATAATTTTGCAAAGTTTGGTATTACCGCAAAAAAAAGCCATTTTCTGCTTTTTCTCTTCTGAGGTGAGAAAGAAGCTAGAGGTGAAAAAAAGGGATCTGGCTAGATACTCGGAAATATGCTCAGCAAAGTGTGGATAATAGACGGTTCCGAGCAGACCGTGCCGCATTGTGATGTGTGGAGTCAAGTATTCCATCACGATTAGGAAAAGATGGGAATCATAATGATAGATTCTAGGCACGTTACTTTCACAGTAACGACTATGCTCGATCTGGCATTGATACTGAAAAGTAGTTCTTTCTAGTGTCATGGGCCAGTCTTCCCCAAATGCTCGGACGTATGGAACTGCTTGCTTGACACAGACACTACGGTGCAGTCCTTCTACGCGAAAGACCAGGTTGAGGTAGCCATCGCCGATTTCGTAAACGCGCCAGTCGGAAAACTCACCTCCAAGTTGCGCTGCAACGGACGGTATGCGAGACAGGAACGTGGGTAGCGATCGCTCATCTAAAGCTTGGTAGTCTGGAGGCACAGAGAGTTTCATTGTAGTTTTTGAGATTAGGAGATCGCTTGATTCGAGGATGGAGGAGGTGTAACGCGATAGCGTACAGACAATGACACGAAAAGCATATCCTTCTGATGTTACGGATATAGTATAATAATATGCTATTAGACTTATATTTGAGTTGCCATTGAAATCAACTTAGGCTGACGTGAGGGGAATTTATCGCCATGTTGACTAAACTTGAAATACCAGACAATTTGCCATTTCTGGAGAGTTTGTGTTGGCAGAGAGAAGGCATTAAAAACTTCACCCCACTAGAGATGCTGAGGCGCTATGAGCGGGGGTGGCATTACCGAGGCGTTTTGGCCCCCTGTAGCCCAACTGAAGCTCAGTTTGTACAACAACTAGCTCAATTATATAATTCTTGGTTGGCTTCCTCTTTTATGTTTCAGCAAGACTTCCACCAGAAAATTTTCACGATTCTCAATCAACTTGATGCTGACTTTTTACGAGAGTGCAGAGCTTATTTTGGTGGGGGAACTTTTATAAGTTTAAATCAAGGCGAATATCGATTAAGTAAAGATATTGACTTCCTCTGTTCGAGTGGTGAAGGCTACCGTCTGCTTCGCCAAGAAGTAAGAATTAGGGGTTATAATGCCTTGTTTACCAGTCAAAATCAGATGCGACTCTCTGGAGAAATACAAACTAACCAGTATGGGGTTAGATTTCCGATTTTGGTTGAAGATACGCTGATTAAATTCGAGATGATTGTGGAAGGGCGTATACAATTGGGAGAACCCAATTATCCGAGTTGGTGTCCTGTTCCCTGTTTGAATGAAGTTGATTGTTTTGCTGAAAAGCTGTTAGCTAATGCTGACCGATGGATTGATTCGTCGGTTGAATCGAGGGATCTGATCGATCTGGCTGTGCAAAGGCTTAAATCTCCTCTACCTCAAGAAGCTATTGATAAAGCGGAAGCTGCTTATGATGTGGTTGAATCTCTTAAGAAAGCTATTCTTAATTTTCAGGAAAAACCTGACTATCGAGAGCGGTGTTTTAGCAGTTTGAGAATTTTAGAACCAAACCGAATTATTGATGGAATTGATTTACTGGCAAAAGATTTAGGCTTAGAAGAAACTGTCAGGACTTTCAAGGAATCTTCGGACGAGTGGTAAATCTAAGCTCAATGTCTATCAGAGGCTCAATCTGCTCACACTGCCAAGTGTAATGCTGAACTGTCAGTCGGTCGCGCGTGCAGATACCGTCCCGTCGTTGCCACACTCGAATGCCCCAAAGTAGCCTGCACCAAATGAATTGGCGTATTGCGTTCTAAAGCGTGCGAAGCGTGCGAATGCCTCAGCCAGTGGGGGCTGACGTTTCCCTCAATCCCTGCCCGCTTGCCCGCTGCTGCTACAATCCGATGCACCTGTGCTGGCTTGAGATGTCCGCTGTGCTTGCGAGAGCAAAACACCGGGTCATCTGGTAAGCTTGTCCCTCGTAGCGATCGCACTAACTTCCAAGTCTCAGCACTAAAAATCACCACCCGCGTTTTCGACCCCTTGCCAAATAGCGTCACCTGACCCGCTCCCAACGCCGCCTCCCGCAAATCCCGCCATTTCAGCGCACACAGCTCCGAAACCCGGCATCCAGTTGCATACATAAACCTCAGCAGCACTCGATTTCTAGGATTCGGCTCCAGCGCCAGCATCGTCAAAACTTGGCTTTCCGTCAAAATTCGCTCTGCCAGCGCATTCTTGCCAGTTGGCGGCTTCACCGCAGCTCCCACATTTACAGGCAAAACCCCCAACTTCTGACCATAAGCCAACAGCGACTTCACCGCACCCAATCGGCGAGCAATCGTCGCAGTTGCCAAAATCCGCTTCTGCATCGCATCTTGGTAGAGCTGGATGTCATTCACCGTCACCAGTGCTAGCGGCTTTCCTGCAATTAAAGCCGTAAAATCGGCCACGTCTCGCCGATAAGCTCGCTGAGTTTCTGGCGATCGCCCGTGCAGCCACAGCGAGATCAACTTTGCATCCGACTCCACTTGGGCCAACGGCGTTGTTGAGATTTGGGAGGACTCAAGAAGCATAAAAAAGTTTTATGTCCAAAGAAACCGGGGCTTTCGATCTATTTTACCCATTTTTCTCGCCAATGATCGATAAGAAGACTTACCTCTCTTTCATTAAAGCTACCTCAACCTTTTGGGACTCCCACGTAAATTCAGCTTCTTCGGGGATGGTTGCCACTGGTAAAATTCTCCAAGTGCAGAATATTCCGTTATTGTAGGGTTTCTTTGGGAATGGTGAGCTGTTCTTGGTTCTGAACTCAAAGGCGATCGCACCATCCACTTCATCCATTCGGCTGTTAATTTCTCTACCAGTATAAATATATCTCTGAACATTGCTATTGCTACTAGCGATCTTTGCTTTTTGTGCAAGCTTCTTCTCTGGCATAAGTTTGAGTTTTCATGCGGTTTTTGTTGCGAAAGAGCCCCCAATTTCTGCTAATAATTAAGCTGAGGCGAGCACAAGTTTACTCGCACATTCTCAGAAAAAACAGCGAAAAACGTATGAAAAGGCATGAAAACTCAGTCCCAAAAAGTTAATTTTGAGGTTTTTTCCTGTCCCGGTACACTTAAGATTTATTTAACAATTTAACAGCAAACTCTGCAATCCTATTTTAAGCAATTGTAGCAGATTTATTATTTAATCCCCTTTTTATTGATGTGTGACAGTTGTGGGTGCGGAATGTGGGCTATAAGAACTTGCCGGGTTAACAAAGCCAACCCGAAATCTGAACCCCGAAATTTTGTCTGTATTCCAGTTAAGTAGCGCGATCGCTTTCGCTATTCGTCGGTTGGACTGCCATCATGTAGATTGGCATATTTACTGCTGTTGTTGAGATACTACTTTGGGGGGCAGCAACTAAATTAGCTGGATTCAAAGAAAATAATCCCCCAGTATTAGCTACTGAAGCAGTTGAATTTGTGGGTTGAACCGTTGTCATTTGCGTTGATTGAGATACAAGCGCCCCGCCAACGACCGCCGCGAAATATAATGGCACCACAGGAATCAACTGTCCCGTTTCCTCCACCCTCGAATCGCTGGAAACACAAATAATTTGGGTGAGGATTTCCGTGAATCCTCCCAAAGCATCTTTGTCAGTAAAAGCCTGTCCACCCGTCTCTTGTGCTACGCGGGCGAACTCAGCCGCCGTTTTATCTCGTCCCTTGCTCTTAGAGGTTCCAAAATAAGTATGGACGATCGCCCCGGCACTTTTAGCTTTTTCAATAGCCCGATTAGCTGCTTCGATATCCTCTTGTTCGGTATCGTCACCACCTTCAAGAGCTTCGTCACTTAAATAAAAAATCGCACGGGATGCACCATCTCGCCAATTAAAGTGTGTCGAGATATCCTCAATTGCTCTAGCTCCATCCTCTTGCGCTCCGCCCCCAGGAAGTTCGCCGCGCTTACGACCTCGTATTTCTGTTTCAGCAACTCCGCAATTATTAATTAGATATGCCCGCAAAGTTTGCTGGAAATTGGTATTTTTCCAAGTTCCTTCCAGCCCAAACCACTCAACTCGCAAATCGCTCGGACAGCTTGAACTAGCCTTTTTTATAGCAGCTTCTGCGGCATTGCTCAGGCCTTCAGCTTCGTCTTTCATGGAAACGCTGGTATCAATGACTATCACCAAGTCAACCGATTTGTTTTGAGTAGTAGAACTCGTGCTTGACTGGGTGCTAGTTGCTGAAAAACCAACTAAATGCTGCGCTTGCACGAAGTAAACAGGGATAACGGGAACGAGTTGAGGGGTAGTATCTCTATTTCTAGTCGAGCAAATAACCGTTTTCAGAATCTCAGCAAAACCACCAGTAGCATTTTGATTTCTAAAACCGTGTCCGCCTGTCTCTTGTGCTAGGCGGACGTACTCAGCCGCCGTTTTATCTTGTCCTTGGCTTTTAGATGTTCCGAAATAAGTATGGACGACAACTCCAGCATTTCTGGCTTTTTCAATTGCGCGGTTAGCTGCTTCAATATCCTCTTGTTCGGTAATGTCGCCACCTTCTAAAGCTTCGTCACCTAAATAAAAAATCGCACGGGATGCACCATCTCGCCAATTAAAGTGAGTGGAAATATCTTCAATAGCTCTAGCCCCGTCCTCTTGTGCGCCGTTTCCAGGAACCTCACCCCGCTTGCGACCTCGTAATTCTGATTCGGCTACTCCGCAAGTAGTAACTAGATATTCCCGTAAAATTTGCTGAAAGTTGGTATTTTCCCAAGTTCCTTCAATGCCAAACCACTCAATTCGTAAATCGCAGGGACAGCTAACAGAAGCCTTTTTTATACCTGCTTCTGTGGCGTGGTTAAGAATGTCAATTTTGTCTTTCATTGAGGGGCTGGTGTCGATGACAATTACTAAATCGACGAGGGTAGCCTCTTTTTCAGGGCGAGTGATTGCAGCCATGATTTTTTGTTCCCTAAATAAGTCTTTTTTAACTTTCTGAAAAATCTCACTTATTCGCTAAGACCAAATCCGACCCCGGCGGAATGGCTTCGGGTCTTTTTCTGAAGCTTTTTGATTTTTGAGCATTTCCTCCCACCAAAAGCCATTATTTTTAAGTCCGGTGGCTAACAAATGTTGTTTGGCATCTTCAAGTTTATTGGCTGCTTCTGAGGCATTTTTTACTTGAGATTCCTGCCCCTCTGTAGCTGCTTCTTTTGGCTGGTTTTTCTCGGAATTTTTAGCCATCGTGCGTAATTCTCCCCTTTCTGTTAACTATTACTACTCATGCAGAACATTACAGACACCTACATCCACCGGAAGACTTAACTTTTTGATAACTTCTGTAGGCAAATGCTGCTGGGTCGTTAAAGTTTGCTCCGTACAATAAATCCATGCGAATGCGGACTAAATCTTCTACTGAGCCGTGAATGACATCTACTGCTTGATGAGGATAGATAAGATCGGGTCTTTTTACAGGGGGAGAAAGCTTGGGTAATGTCATTTTTTCCTCTCTAAGCTAATCGGAATGCAGATCCGTAGGTTGGGTGCAAACAAGTAAAACTCAATACTTATTTAAACTTAATTTTGGGTGAAGCCCAGCATAACCCAACCTACTCAAAAAGAAGCATTAATAAGATGTAGACCAAGAACGTACATCGCCCAAGGTAACGGGAATAATATCGCTTACATCGATAGTAAAGCGGTATACCCTCTTAGCACGGCGACTATTTTCTGGATCGAAAAATTTTAGTTTCACATCCCAACAATCGCTATCAGGGCGACAGAAGGGACTTTTATCTACTGTAATACTATCTAATTCCATTCCTTCTGCTACTGCTTGGGCAAACGTTGTCGCCGCTTGGAAAGCATTGGTAGCGGCAAAATTCAGCGCCCTATCTTGGGACGTGGTGCCTAAGTTGCGTAAGTCATAATAAATACGGTTGAGGAAGCTGCTGAGAGTGCGACGGATGGCCTCCTCTTGTGCGTCTGTGGCTGTAGCTCTTACAGTATTTATAGCCGCATTGACTAAGTTGTTAACTTTCCAGCCGTAGAGTCCACGAATGTTGTAAAGTTCAATTACCGGAACGACTTGCCCGGAAAATAGCTTGATGCTGCGCCCGGATAAAACGCCAGGGATGCTGACTCGTTCGACGTATTCGGCGTTATCCTCTGGGTAGATTTGTCCTGCGAGCAGTTGTTGCAATACTGCATAGGCATCTCTAGCAAAACCGCCTACTGGTTCGATAGCATAAATTGGGGTCAATTCTAGGTTGAGCGTCCAAATTAAAGCTTTAGCTTCCGAAAGAGTGTCTGCTAAATAATCCACCATCTGCCGCGCATCATAGGGGTTGGCGGGGAGCGCTGTATTGTCTATTGTAGCTCCTGGCATCAGTTGCTTAAAGGAGTCGCGCCTTGCTTCTGTACCGAAGTCATAACCGAGGGTTCCCAAAGCGTAAACCAAGTTAGCATCGGCTAGTTCGCTTGGGGCTTGGCTGGCGGTGATGTAGTTGGAGGCGTGATTTGACATAACAACCTGTCTTGGGGTAGATGAAAGAGGGAAGGAAGGTGGATTAAAAGTAGCGGGCCTGGAAGTGGCAGGAATAACTTCAGTGGATTCAGTTTCCACTACTGCTTGAGGTTCGCTATTTGGTAGAGCGTCGCTGGCTTGGGTGCCACCACAGCCACAACCAGATGCGAGAACTGTTTCTAATTCTTCTGACACGGTTTCTCCTATCAGATATTGCAAAGCACCAGGAATATTTAATTTGCCAACTAAACAGCGATGGGTATCATCAGTTTCGGTTGGCGAACAGGGTATGGCAGTCTCTAGTAAGGCTGTCCTGACTTTTTGGGGATTGGGTTTTTCTCCCCGTTGCAATTGCAGACTCAGAAGTAAGGCGGCAACTCCGCTGACGATGGGAGTAGCAAAGCTGGTGCCACTGAGTTGGATTGTACCGCCTCCGGGTTTGGCTCCTAAAATGTTTTCTCCTGAAGCGAGGATGCCTTGGTTTTGGTAAGTTTCTCCCCAGTTACTAAAGTCGATGGGTTTTCCCTGTTCGTCCATTGCGCCTACTGCTAGCACAGTTGGCATAGCGGCGGGAACGTGCAAGCATTCGCAACCATCGTTTCCGGCAGCAGCAACTATTAAAACGTTACGTTCATTGCACAGACGCACGGCTTTTTCCAGCCAACTTTCGGCTTCCCCAAAGTCGGTGAGTTGTCCGCCACTTATATTAATGATGTGCGCCCCAGCATTGATGGCTTGTTCAATGGCGCGGGATAAGTCGAGTTGGGATAGCTTGAGTCGTTCATCTGCAAAGACGGGAACGATTAAACCGCGACATTTTGGCGCAATGCCCTGCACGGGAGAACCGGGTTGACCCAAAATAATACTGGCAACGTGAGTACCGTGTGCGGACATGGAACCATTGGCGCTAGGTTCCCCTGCAACTAGGGTAGGCAGTCGCGTTAGGTTTGCCCCTGTAAAACAAGGGTGATTTTGGTCAACTACCCCATCAAGGACGGCGATGCAAATGGTGGAGTCGCCCTTAGTTCTTTCCCATAGTTGTTGTATTCCTGGGATTTGTTTGAGCTTGGGCATTCATTTAAAAAATGCTTGGGCAATTCAAGTTAAAAATATTACCATGAAAGGCGATCGCTCTCCTGCTTTTTCATAAAACTTAAATAAAATCCTTTACAATTCGTTATTTTCCTAAAAAATTGCGGCCTGTTTATTAGGAAAATTCTTGACAAAAGTATTGTTTGTAGTTACATTGCCTTTAAAGTTCATTCCCAAGAGTTTGCAATAGCTTCCAGGGCTGCGGTAGGTACAGTCCCGCAGCGTGCGATCGCCCCTTCAACTGAATCTGTTCAGCGATCGCCCATAAATCCCAATCGCCTTCCTCCCCCAAAAAAGCTATAGCGATCGACCTTTCTATAAGCGACACACAACCAGCTTCTTCCACAACTGAAGAAGGAAACCACTTGAAAAAAGGAGAAAACTAAAATGGAAAAGAAAAACTTGATGCCCCAACAAGCTCAACCTATTGAGCGCATTACTACTGGACAACTGCCGGACGTACTGGCAGAACTCTCGGAAGAAGCCCTGGGTGGGTCTACCTCAACCTTGGCAGCAGTAGTACCCCAGTATACTGGCCCCGATCCAGGTACGTTTTGTTCCGGTGGTGGCCCCGGTTGGTTGTGTTCCTATGAAGGGGAGGACGCGGAGTAATCCAGCATATTTTCCCACTCACCTTCAAAAAAGGTCAAAACTCTTTTCCCTGCTCATGCAGGCGCTCTGTTTGCCTCGATAAACTGACGTACAATCCTTCTCAGGGGGAAAGTCATTCACGGGACTCAGACCTTTTAGGGTGAGTGGTTGAACCCTTGATGAAATGAACCCCAGTAAACAGTGCGATCGCTTCTTACTTCCACAATCCTTTGCGATCGCCCCTCAACTGAATCTGTTCAGCGATCGCCCATTACGATCGCCCCTCAACTGAATCTGTTCAGCGATCGCCCACAAATTCCAATCGCCTCCCTCCCCCAAAAAAGCTATAGCGATCGACCTCTCTACAAGCGACACACAACCAGCTTCTTCCACAACTGAAGAAGGAAACCACCAGAAAAAAGGAGAAAACTCAAATAGAATAGCAGCCATTAAAACTTAACAACCAATGATAACCTTATCAGCAAGTGACTCAACCCGACCTATCTTTACCTTTCCGAAATCATTAACTCAGGAGCAAAAACTACATTTTATCAATGCCCATCGACAAGCATTTGATGTTGAACCTTTATATCCTCTAGATATTTTTCAAGACTTTATTACTAAAATTGATGGTATTGATACAATCGAAGCCTCCTGTAAAATTGAAGCGGATAAATTACAGGCAGCAAGATTGTACGCTTTCTCTTCGCAAGAGATTGAGAGAAAACTAACAGAATTTCTTACCTTTTTTCGTCAAGTGGAAAGTCGAGTGGATGTGCAACTCAACTATGACTTACTTGAGAAATTTCTCGGAAAATCTTTTGACTTCAGCAAAGTAACCAGAATTTCAACGGGAGTGGATCTGCGACAAAATATTCCCGACTCTAGCTTGAAAATCCATATTCGGCTAGATGACCATCCAGAAAAGTTGAAAAAAATAATAGAGGCGGCTTTAATTCTTGATGGCAACAGTTCTATTGCTCAACGCTGGATTGCCTTGCAAACAGTGCATCTGATTGGATTCGATTTCTACTTAAATGGTCGCAGTGAGATTGAGCTTTATTGTGAACTCACCGAAAAACAATTTCAACAGCCCGATATTCAATCTTTTCTCAAACAAACCTTTCCTCCATTCGTCCTAGAACCTCTCAAAGTATCAAGTATGTTCTTTACTGGTTTGTCAAAAGATAATGCCGAGCCAGTGCTATATTATTGCCTGAAAGATAAAAAAGATTTGTTAAGTTATTTTTCAATAAATGATACGGCACAGAGAGTCCATGCTTTTTATCAAAATCAACCTGTTTCCTCTTTGATGTGGCTAGGTGTAACTCAAGGGGAGTTGCAAAAGACTAGAATCGAAAATATCCGACTTTACTACTTTAAATAAAATTACTTTACTACTTTAAATAAAATTATTAATCATCAAATCTTAGCAAACGTCGACCCCAAAATAATACTGGCAACGTGAGTACCGTGTGCGGAGGTGGAACCATCGGCGCTAGCTTCCCCTGCAACTGTGGAGTCGCCTTTAGTTCTTCCCCATAGTTATTGTATTCCTGGGATTTGTTTGAGTTTGGGCATTTATTAAAAAAATGCTAAACTGCTTGGGCAATCAAGTTATAGATAGTACTATGAAAGGCGATGCTCTCCTGCTTTTTCATAAAACTTAAAGAAAATCTTTGACAATTCCTGACTTTTCTACTTTTACTAAAAAATTTCGACCTGTTTATTAAGAAATTTATTGACAAAATTATTGTTTTTAGTTACATTGCCGTTAAAGTTCATTCCTAAGAGTTTGCAATAGCTTCTAGGGCGGCGGTAAGCGCAGTCATGCAGCGTGCGATCGCCCCTCAACTGAATCTGTTCAGCGATCACCTATTTCATCCAAATCGCCCCTCCTCCAAAAAAGTTTTAGTGCGTCAACCACTCTACACGTAACACCCACTAACGAGCTTCTTCCACAACTGAAGAAGGAAACCACAAAAAACAAACAGGAGAAAAGTAAAAATGGACAAAAAAAATTTAATGCCGCAACAAACTCAACCCATTGAGCGCATCACCACTGGACAACTGCCGGATGTACTTGCAGAATTGTCGGAAGAAGCCCTGGGTAGGTCTACCTTGAGAAGTGAGTACAGTGCATCAGTACTACCCCAATGGGGGAGTAGTCAGAATAGATGTGCCTGTTCCTATGAGGACGCGGAGTAATCCAGCATATTTTCCCACTTACCCCTTCAAAAAAGGTCAAAAATCTTTTCCCTGCTCATGCAGGCGCTCTGTTTGCCTTGATAAACTGACTTACAATCCTTGTCAGGGGAAAAGTCATTCACAGGACTCTGACCTTTTGGGGTGAGTGGTTGAACCTGTCTTGGTGAAATGAATCCCAGTAAAGAGTGATCCTTTGCGCTCGCCCGCCGCCACAATATTCTTTCACATTCACGAAGCGGTCAGACCCACCGACTGAGCAAGCCTCGACAACGGGACACCAATCAACCAAAAATTAGGAGAATCCTATAATGGACAACAAAAACTTGATGCCCCAGCAGGCACAACCCGTTAACCGGCTCACCACTGGACAACTGCCTAGCGAACTGGCAGAACTCTCTGAAGAAGCTCTGTCCCGTGTTCAGGGATGGGATGATAGTTCATCTGTACTACCGTCGTGGGGGGATCGTGGGACGTGTAGTCCGAATGATTGGGGGTTGGCGGCGTGCTCTTATGACGGAGAAGACGGAGAATAGGTTCTCACTCTAGCTGCATCTGTTAATTTCCTCAAAAATGTCTTTTCTCCTTTCTAGGAGCGTGATTCGCCCCGATGAATCGCGAGGTAACTACTTTTACTTCGGGGTTTCGGATACCTTGGCACTGAGGGTGGGTTTAGCAGTTTTATTGGAATCTCAAGAGTCACGGTTCAAATCAAAACTCGCCCTCAGTTAATTCGCTATTTGTACCGAATCGCCCATAAATTCCAATCGCCTCCCTCCTTCAAAAAAGCTATAGCGATAGACCTCTCTACAAGCGACACACAACCAGCTTCTTCCACAACTGAAGAAGGAAACCACCAAACAAAGGAGAAAACTAAATTGGATAAGAAAAACTTGATGCCCACCGTGGCACAACCTGTAAACCGTACTACTACAGGGCAAATGCCTGCTGAGTTGGCTGAACTGTCGGAAGAAGCTCTGCAACGGCATGGCGAACAGGATAGTGCATCCCTACTACCGAGTAATTATAGGTCAATGAGCTGTTTCATAAGTAGTTTCTGTTCTTATGACGGAGAAGACGCAGAATAGGTTTCCACTCTAGCTTATCTGTTAATTTCCTCAAAAATGTCTTTTGTCCTTTCTAGGAGCCTGATTTGCCCCGATGAACCGCGAGGCAACTGCCCTGACTTCGGGGCTTTCGGATACCTGGCACCCGCCGCCTGATGTGGAAAGGACAATAGGGGGAGAAGAAGTAGCGTTGCTAGTTCCTTTTTTGTTGTTGCCTCCTTTGAGGTTTAAGCCAGCTAGAAGCTTATTTCCCCAATGGTACTTTCTGGCTGGCTTACTTTTCGGTTGGTAGCGGTTACAAAATCGGCGATATTTCCTTGACATTTCCTTTTAAATCCTTAAAAACTTCGAGCTAGATAAAACTCCATGAACTCGACAAAAAACCCTCAAATTAAACCCCATTTTCGCGTCGAAATCATCGAACCCAAACAAGTTTACCTACTCGAAGAAAACTCCACCCACGCCCTCACAGGAAGCCTCTACTGCCAAATCCTCCCCCTCCTCAACGGTGAAAACAGCTTACAAGACATCATCCAAAAACTTGACGGACAAGTTCCACTCGAACACATAGACTACGTACTGCAACGACTGCAAGCCAAAGGCTACCTCACCGAAGCCGCCCCCGACTTATCGCCAGAAATCGCCGCCTTCTGGAGTGCCTTGGGCATCGACCCCCCCACCGCCGCCCAATCCCTACAGCAAGCAAAAATTGCCCTCACCGCAGTTGGTGAAATCTCCCCAGAACCCCTAGCCGATGCCCTAGCCGCAGTTGGCATTCACACTCAACCTTGGGAAACCCAGCAGCCTACATCGCCCTATACCCTGTTAGCAGTCCTCACCGACGATTACCTGCAACCCGACCTAGCCAAAATCAATCAAATAGCCCTGCAAACCAATCAACCTTGGCTTCTGGTCAAACCTGTCGGCAACATTCTCTGGCTAGGGCCAATTTTCATCCCTCAAGAAACAGGTTGCTGCGAATGCCTCGCCCATCGCTTGCGGGGAAATCGGGAAGTAGAAACCTCCATTTTGCGCCAGAAAGCTAAACTCTCCCTAAATCAGAAAGGGCAAACCCCTACTTCTCTCCCCCTTACTAAGCAGGGGGGGCTCTCCGGTTGCCTTCCCACCGCCCGCGCCACACTCCCCTCCACTGTGCAAACCGCCCTACAACTCACCACCACTGAAATCGCCAAATGGGTTGTGCAACAGGAAACTGCTACCAATCTGAAAGGGAAAATTCTCACCTTCAACCAAATCTCCCTAGAACTGCAAATCCACACCCTGCCTCACCGTCCCCAATGTCCCGCCTGTGGCAATCCGCAACTGTTAACTGAAAGAGGTTTTCAACCCGTTACTCTGCAACCCCTGGCCAAACACTTTACCAGCGATGGCGGTCATCGTTCCGTCACCCCCGACCAAACCGTACAGAACCACCAACATTTAATTAGTCCGATTACTGGAGTCGTTACCGCCTTAGTCCGCGTTTCCGACCCCAACAATCCCCTCGTCCATACCTACAGCGCCGTTCACAGTTTCGGCAGCGCCACCTCCCTGAAAGGACTGCGCCACGCTTTACGCCATAAAAGTTCCGGTAAAGGGAAAACTGACCGTCAATCAAAAGCCAGTGGTTTCTGTGAAGCAGTCGAACGCTATTCCGGCATTTTCCAAGGCGATGAACCCCGAAAAAAAGCAACTTTGGCAGAGTTAGGGGAAAAAGCAATTCACCCATACCGATGTTTGCATTTCAGCCGCCGCCAATATGAAAATCGGGAAGGATTGAACGAGAAAAACACCGTCGCCCACGATTGGATTCCCCAAACTTTTGATGAAAGCCAATCGATTGATTGGACACCTGTTTGGTCGCTAACGGAACAAACCCACAAATATTTACCCACAGCTTATTGCTATTACGATTATCCCTTGCCCAAAGACCGCCGTTTTTGTGGTGCAGATTCCAACGGCAACGCCGCCGGGAACACCTTGGAAGAAGCGATTTTGCAAGGGTTTATGGAATTAGTCGAACGGGATAGCGTCGGAATATGGTGGTACAATCGCCTGCAACGTCCGGCAGTTGATTTAGCCAGTTTTGATGAGCCTTATTTTTTAGAACTGCAAACTTATTATCAAAATAATGGCCGAGAACTTTGGGTACTCGATTTAACTGCCGATTTAGGTATTCCTGCTTTTGCTGGCGTGTCTAGGCGCATTGATGGCGGTACAGAACGAATTATTGCTGGATATGGCGCACATTTAGACCCGAAAATTGCTATTTTACGCGCCGTTACAGAAGTAAATCAAATCGGTTTGGAGTTGGATAAAGTAGAAGCAGAAAAGTTAGAAGGGGAATGGCGAGATTGGCTATTAAATGCCACTTTAGAAAATCAACCTTATCTGGCTTTTGACCCCAATGTTACTCCTAAAATTTACAGCGATTACCCCCAACTTTGGGGCGATGACATCTATGAAGATGTAATGACTTGCGTGAAAATTGCCAAAAATGCCGGATTGGAAACTTTGGTACTCGACCAAACTCGCCCGGATATTCGGTTAAATGTAGTTAAGGTTATTGTGCCAGGATTGCGCCATTTTTGGTCGCGTTTTGGTGCGGGAAGATTGTACGATGTCCCTGTAAAACTCAGTTGGTTATCTGCACCACGTTCGGAAGAGGAAATGAATCCGATGCCGATGCCATTTTAATGGCTTTTTCGGTTTATACTTCTATTTTCAAAGCCAAAGTCCGAAAAACTTCTCAAAAAGGAGAAAACTAAAATGGACAAGAAAAAACTGAAACAACTTGAAATCGAGCCAAATGGAAAAGTGGTGAAAGAACAATTTAATCCTTCCCTGCCACAAATCGCACCATCAAGTTTTCCTGAATATTCAGTCTTCCCCCTAGCCACAGCCATCCCAATGGTAGAAGCGGCAACACTCGATTACCCGGAAATAGATTGGCAACAGACAACCTTTAACCTTTCCCGTTTTGCCTACTTGCATCAACTGAGCGGCAAAATGGTACTAGAATCACCCCTTTCTAAATTTAGAATTACCCTATTAGACAGCCAAGCCAGTGCCATCATCAGCCTATTATCCCAACCCCAAACCCTAACAGCCGTTAGTGTAGCTTTTCCCCATATTAAAATCGAAATTATTCAAAAATTTATTCATCTATTATTAGCCACTAAATTCTTATCAGTAGAACCAGAACCCTTAAAATTAGAACTATGGGAATTTCACAACCTGCTATTTCACAGTCGCAGTCGTTCCGGCAGACATGATTATCAAACAGCATCAATCGAACATTGGGAACAACGGGAACTATTCCCAACAGTAAAACCGCCCATGAGCGAGAAAATCATTCCTCTTTTCCGTCCCAACTTAGAATTATTAGCCCAAACCGATGCTTCCTTAACCCAAGCCATAGAAACCAGACAATCCATTCGGGAATATGACGATTATCCCATCACCATCGAACAATTAGGCGAACTACTCTATCGCTGCGCCAGAGTAACAGAAATTTATCAAATGGAAGAAGTAGGCGAAGTCAGTCGCCGTCCTTATCCCTGTGGTGGTGCGAGATACGAACTGGAAATTTATCCCGTTGTCCAACAGTGTGAAGGATTAGATGCCGGATTGTATCATTATGACCCCCTCAACCATCAATTAGAGCAAATTGCCGATTACAATCCAGAAGTAGCTGCCTTAATTGCCGATGCTCGTTTATCTAGCGGCGAACAAGACACCCCCCAAGTTTTACTGATTATTACCGCTCGGTTTGGCAGACTTTTCTGTAAATATAAATCCTTAGCTTATGCCTTAGTGTTAAAGCACGTTGGGGTGTTGTATGAAAACCTGTATCTAGTTGCCACCAGCATGAACCTCGCCCCTTGCGCGTTGGGGGGAGGAAATAGCGATAAGTTTGCACAAACTACCGGACTGGATTACTACGAAGAATCAGCCGTCGGGGAATTTATGCTCGGTTCAATTTCCCGCAAAGTAGAAACGCAGGGGAGAGAGGGAGCAGGGGAGCAGGAGAGCAGGGGAGAGAGGGAGCAGGGGAGTACAGAGAGTAAGGGAAGCACTTCCTTCACTTCCTCCAATCTCGTAGTACCCATTACCCAGTCCCCAGTCCCCAATCCAACCAACTTTATAACCCCATCAGCCGCCCCAATGAACAACGCAGATAAGTTGCCTGGACTTTATGACCTTTGGGCGCATACAAAAGGCGACCCTGAAATTACCATTGTTATTCTTGATGGTAACGCTGACCTAGAGCGCTCTTGCTTCCAAGGGGCAAACATCAGCAAAGTTTTCCCTTACTGGCACGAAACCCCAGAACCCATTGCTCTAGAATATTACGAGGCTTTTCTAGAGATTGAAAAGAGTGGCGAAAAAGGCGAAGCCAAAGCCAAAAAACTACAAGCTGCCATCCCCGAAGTAATTCTCAATCGCCTAAGTGGAGACTTTCACGCTACTCACATCATCAGTACCATTATCGGTCAACACGGCTCACCTGCTCCCGGAATTGCCCCTCGCTGTCGCGCTATCAATATTCCCCTCAACACTACTGGCGACAATGGTGAGTTTATCTCTCCAATTAATCTTACCCGCGCTTTTGAATTAGCAATGAAACTGGGAGCCAATGTCATCCATTGTGCGGCTTGCTGTGCTACCCAAACAGGTATTGCCCATGACTTGTTAGCTAGAGCAGTGAAAAACTGCCAGGATAACAATATTCTGATTGTTGCCCCTACAGGTAACGATAAAGGTGAGTGTTGGTGCATTCCCGCCATTTTACCCGGTGTTCTGGGTGTCGGCATGATGAAAGACAATGGAAAACCTGCCAACTATAGCAACTGGGGCGGTAATTACCAGTATGACGGAATTTTAGCCCCCGGAGAAAACATTCTCGGCGCACAACCTACAACTGAAGAAACCAAACTTAGTCAAGGTACGAGTTGTGCGGCTCCCATCATCACAGGTTTATCGGCATTGTTTCTGAGTTTGCAATTGCAACGAGGGGAAAAACCCAATGCCGAAGCAGTGCGTCAAGCTATTTTAAATAGTGCCATTCCTTGTGACCCGGAAGAAATAGAAGAACCGGAACGCTGTTTAAGAGGGAAATTAAATATTCCCGGCGCTTATCAGTTACTAACTGGAAAAGAGTTAACCCCAGTTCAATCGCACCCAGAAATCGTTATCCAGGCTAATAGCGAAAGTCCTTTAAAGAGGACTGAAAACCCCATTGAAAGTCCGCTGACTTCCAGTATTAATGCCAGTAATCGCCCAGAAAATCCCTCTGTTGAAGCTTCAGTTAACACTACCCTTGAACAGGCTTCTGCTATGAACTACGGAATTGATTCTCCGGCAGACTCTGGCACAGGGCAACCATCCAATACAACGGTTGCCACCCTCACCCCCAGTCAAACCGCCGAAGGCATCACCCCCAGTGCCACCTCTAAATTTGTCTACGCCTTGGGAACCATCGGCTACGACTTTGGCAGCGAAGCCAGACGCGACACCTTCAAACAACTAATGCCAGCAATCGAAATTGACGGGACAGTAATTCCCCCCAATCCCTACGATGCCCGTCAAATGGTCGATTATCTCTCAGAAAATCCCAGTGAAGCCAAAGCCTTAATTTGGACGCTCAATCAAGAACTTAAACCCATTTATGTCTTAGAACCAAGACAGGGTTTTGCTGCGGATGTCTACGAAATATTAATCATGATGTTAGCGGGGCAAATTGAACCGGAAGATAACGATGATTTTATCGAACGAGTCAGCATTCCCGCTAAAACAACGGATAAAACCGTGCGGTTATTTTCGGGGCAAGAAGTTCCTGTTATTACCTTAATCAATACAAGGGGAATGTACGGTTGGAAAATTAACAACTTAGTCGAAGCAGCTTTACAAAGTGTAGCTCCTCAAGCACCGCAAGTCGATGAAATTGCGATGCGAAAAGCTCTTACTAGCTTCGTAAATAAAGTTTATTTTGAGTTCCAAAATTTAGGGCAAACGTCTAAAGACAGGGCGTTGAACTTTTCTGTTACTAACGCTTTCCAAGCTGCTTCGAGCTTCGCAGAAGCGATTTCAAGAGGGATGCAACTCGATACGATTGAAGTAGAAAAAAGCCCGTTTTGTCGGATTAATAGCGATTGTTGGGATGTGATATTAAAATTTTTCGATCAAGAAAATGACCATAGGGCTAAGAAAGTTTATCGATTTACGGTTGATGTGAGCGACAGAATTCCTGTGACTATGGGTGAAGTTCGCTCTTGGTCTGTACCAAAATAAATTTGGTGTCAATGAGGGGTATAAGTGGATGCCTAAGTGTAGCGAACTGCAAAAAGCAGAGGTCAAAACTGCAAAAAGGGGATTTTTGAAACCACATTAAAGGTCTTGGCAACTTTTGGTGATCCTAACCCGAAAAGCCGTCATAAAGGATGCGGAGCTTCAAAAGAAACCAGAGCAGAGGCATGGAGTCTAGGTCTGAAATACCTGGAGCTTGCCCTGCTCAAGCTATTTAATTATCCGTATGTTTAGCTCTCTCACGCTTGATGCCAACTGGCTTGAGATAAGGAGCGATATGGAGAATCACCCCTGAAAGGAGAAAGAGGTTGGTTACAGGCGATTCTGAGAGGAGTTTTTTAGGGGCGATCGCTTATCTGGCAGAATGCGATCGCACCTCAATTATTCAAGAGCCTGCTTCAATCACTCTCACAAAGCCCTCAGACCTAGTGGCAGTTATTGCTACTTTGCTATCACAATAGCTTACTATTTTTGAAAGAATATCTCCCCAACCCTAGTTATAACAAGTTAAATCAACGCATAATAGTTTGTCACGCCACAGCTTTCAAGCTATAATGATATCAAACTAGCAAAGATTACTAATGTTCGTAGTTAGCCTTTTATCGAGAAAAGGAGGGTCGGGAAAGACAACCCTTGCCGTCCACTGGGCTGTCGTTGCCGTAAAGTGCGGTTTGAGTGTCGTATTGGCAGACATGGATTCCCAGAAGTCCTCAGCATCTTGGTTTAACAAGCGAGAAGCTGAAATCCCGCTACTGATACAGCCCCAACCGTCCAACATCTCTGACCACATTCAAGCTTGCCGCGAGGGTGGCATTCACTTGGTGCTGATTGACACTCCCCCTGACATTGACACAAATGCCGTGTACGCAGCGCGAGTTTCCGATTTAGTAGTGATTCCGGTACGGCCTTCTGTACTGGACTTGGAGGCGATCGCAGGTACGGTAGAACTGGTACGAGGAATAGGCAAGCCCGCAGTATTCGTCCTCAACCAAACACCGCCCAGGTCAGGCGTTACCGATGAAGCTAAAACCGCCCTCGCTGCTTATGGCTTACCCATTTGTCCTGTGGCGATTGCCACTCGCATTGCCTACTCACGCGCCTTGATTGACGGTAGGGTAGCTTCGGAAATTGAGCCAAGGGGAAAAGCCGCGATAGAGATTAACCAAAGTTGGAATTGGATTGCTCAACAGTTGAAAGCAGGGAGTAAGTAATGCCTAAGAAGAAACCAAGTTTGTCAGATTTGACACTCTCCAAGGGAACAACCACAGTACAAGCACCGTCCTCCGCCACAGAAGCTGAACCCAAACGCAGGGGGCAGACATTACGGTTAGATGAAGGGGCGTGGAAGCAACTCAAGCACCTGGCGACTGACTTGGGGAAACCGTCTCACGATTTGCTCATAGAGGCCGTCAATGACCTGTTTAAAAAATATGGCAAACCGCCGATCGCTTAAACTTAACCGTAACCATCATTTTGCCCGGCTTTTCCTCAATCAACCATAATAAGAGTCGGTTAATAAGAGTCGGTTGAGGCGATCGCACAAGCGAAATTAGGACAGCCCCAAGCACCCCCCATTCGCTGTGTTTGGGAACCAGAAGAGTGTTGCTATTTTGCTATCAAAGCAGCTTACTATAATTTTAGGCAAACCACTCTACCCCTTACTATTAGGTGCTTTTAGCGACCAATGCTGCTCTGATAATTGACAAGTTAAGCTACCATGCTATCAAAGTAGCACCAAGTAATTTACAACCAGCAGCTTTTGAAAAGGAAGGGAGAGGGGGAAAGAAAGCGGAAGGGGAGTAGGAACTGGGGACTAGAGACTAGGGTTCAAGAACAGAAAATTCTTCCCCTTCTCCTCCCCTTACCAGAGGCACGCTCGCACTCCATGATAAAATAAGCCCATACCGACATTCGTGAACCTGGGCTGATATGGTGTTTGTGCCAAATGGGTTAGATTCTCGCAATCTACCTGCCTACTCAATAGCAGATGCCGCCCGTTATCTAACGATTCCACTCCCAACGCTGCGGTCTTGGTTGCATGGGCGTTATTACCCAACCACAGAGTGTAAGCGATATTTTCAGCCATTGATTGAACGCCCAAATCCTCAATTTCCTCAACTCTCATTTACGAATTTAGTTGAGGCGCACGTTTTGAGAGTGATTCGTCAAGAGCATAAAATTCGCTTGGATAAAATTCGACTCACCCTGGATTATCTAGCAAGTGAGTTTGGTGTGCCTCATCCCTTAGCACAACTTCGGTTTCAAACGGATGGCGTGGATCTGTTTGTGGAATATCTAGGCAGTCTAATCGCTGTTTCTAGGGACGGACAATTGGTGATGCGGGCAGCATTACAACATCTTTTAAGGCGGGTTGAGTGGGACTCACAAGGCATTGCAGCCCGCCTATTTCCGATTACTCGTTTGAATGCGGTAGAGGCTCCCAAAGTGTTAGCAATTGACCCTTTAATCGCGTTTGGTCGTCCAGTTTTAGTAGGTATTGGCATTCCTACAGCTATCTTAGGAGAGCGATATAAGGCAGGAGATTCAATTGACACTCTGGCTCTTGATTATAGATGTTCGCACCTCCAGATTGAGGAAGCAATTCGCTGTGAAATGGCGCTTTCAGTGGCAGCGTGATTAAATCAGAAACTCCTGTCTTTTTTATCGATCGCGAAGAAGGTAAATGGTCTGTGGCGGATGCTCTACGGCAAGCAGGCGTGCGGGTGGAAATTCACGACGATCGTTTACTTCTGATTCTTTTTCTTTAACTTTTTAAGCTCCTGATCATACAATTCTGCTGCTTCTTGCAAGGGATTTTTGCGTTGTTTAGGTGTGGGGGCTGGTTGCTTTAGCAATGTATTATCTAGTTCAGAAGATAACTGGCTGTAGAAAGACTCGATTGTTCCTTCACCAGGTTCTTCACTTAAAGGTTTGACATTGTTAATACTAGCAGCAAATATCTCGGCTTCAGCCGCAAAATCTGCGGCTGATATGCTGTCGGGGGGTTGCCAGCGATGCACGAAATCGTATTTCCATAAACTTCGTCCCAACACCTGAATTAAACTTACTTTTAATGCCGTTGTTATTGCTACCGCTTGCTGGTATACTTTCTCTCTAATCACCCGTTGGTTAAACAAAAAATCGTAAACATAAGGAATTCCCCAGAGAATGCCTACTGCTTCAGCTTGTCGCACCGAAACCAATCCACCGAATAACTTTCCTATGTATTTATCTAAAGCTTGCTGGTTAAATGCAAAATATTTATCGGGATTGGTTAAATTCTTTCGAGGTAGATTTCGGTCTTCGAGAAAATCAAACACTACTGTCCAGATAGTTTGACTGGTGATGAAATTTACCTGCTTTTCTTCTATCATATAGACAGAAAAAGCCATTGACAGAGTGCGTAAATCTTTTTCAAAGTTACGCTTTAAATCAATTGTTAAATCTTGATTGTTCTCGATGACTGCGGTCAAGTTTCCCAGAATTTCCTGTTCAAATTCACTGGTGTTTTGACTATAATATTCAGTAGCTGTAGTCCGCAAATTTTCCCCATCAAATGGGACACCGTTTTTAAGTTGTTGGTAAGCTGGCTCAATTAAGCTCATCAAAACAGTATCGGCTAGTTCTGTTTCAGTACCGCCCAATACTTGGGGCGATTTCTGTACATTATGATAGGTAGCACGGCACAAATCTACTGCTATTTCTGTAGTACCATAAAATTTCAGTTGTTCTAAAACATCGAGCACAAAGTCTATTCCCGAAACCGAATCTGCTATAGACCGAGTTAGGGAAGTGCGTACCTGAGCGAGGTCGTTGCGAAACAGATAATATTCTACTAAAAGATTGTCGAAATAGGGATATTCTTCTTGATACAACTGTGGTTGCTGCTGTTGAAACTTAGTAACGAAAGCTAGGAAAAGCTCAATTAGATTGTTGCTATCTAATTCATCGCGCATTTCCACCAGTATTGTTCCCAAATCCACGTCCTGAATTAACTGGGGAGATAGTGGTTGGTTGAATACCTCCATGAGCATTTCATATCTCTGTTTGACAGAGGCCAGATCGTAAGCATCGCACCACTGTTCGGGGTCGGTCAATATTATAGACATAGAAAAAAAACTTTCTCTTCATTAATAACTGTATCAGCGAAGCTGTGCTGTCACCAGCCGCAAAGTAGCAACTTAAATCCTTCATTTGATTTTGATAAAGCTACTTTGCTATCAAACTATCTTGATTTCAATTGATTTATCTTTTTTAACCTCAATTACAGAAGCAAGTTTTAGTTATCGCAGAGCTAAAAATTTACATATTAAACTATCTTGCTATCAAGCTACTAAAGCTATCAAAATATTAAAGGAGAATCCCTTGTAACCAAAATGGCACACGCGCTCCTAAAGTGGGAAGGTCAGGGCGATCGCACAGCCAAAGTTAAAGGCTCAATTCCACTTCTGGAAAGCAAGGTGCAGAACTGGGGAATTTTCTAGTCCGAACAGGTGTAGAATAATTAGTCAATGCCAATATCTCTGCAATTAACAGAATTCTGATACCAAGGTGTGCCCAATGACCCAAAACCCCCTCATTCAAAGAGCCTTAAATTCCGCTAGCCTTGAAAATAAGGCTAAAATTGGCATCAATCCAAATCCTCTCACCTTTGAAGAGTATGTGGAGCGAACCCCCGGAAAACTGGAGTTATACAACGGATTCCTCGGTAGCAGAAGCGATTTGAAAGATTCAATAGAACTTTTGCTGATGAGCCTCCAATGCTTCGGATTAACTAACATTGTGTCACTGTTGCCGAAAGAATTGTGGTTGGAAGCTTTGAATTCTGCTTATCCAAGCGATGAAAAATAAAAAATGCTTCCCTTAACTTCAGAAAACTTTGAACAAAAGCTCGCTCAACTGAGAGAATTAAGAAAGGAGTTTGAGGCTCAACCCAAAGCATCCAGTCTTTCTCAGCAAAACCTCAAGCAACTGTTGCAGAACTTAGAGAAAATGTCAGCCAAGATATCCGATTCCATCGGCTTGCAAACTGAACGCCAGCAGTCACAAAGTGAAAGCGTTTACTCATTTTACAATCCATTAACTCTTTCAGATCGCCAATCAGAAGACGCGCCAAAAAACATTCTAGTTCTGATTAGGCTTCGCAAAGAAGACTTAGACAAAATACCAACTAAGCGGGATTGGGTAATCCCAGACACCTTATCTGATGCCACCGCTGATTTAAGGAAGATGACCGGACAAATCCTCCCCGAAAGCTGCAAATGCTCCGAATGGGCAGGCATAAGCCTCAAAGTGGAGAAAGTGGAGTTGTTAAAACCAACGGCGGGTGAAATCGCCAAAGAATTGGCTGGGATTTGGGTGATTCGAGTTGCTATTTGTGATTGAAAATTTTATGGATTATGGATTAATAAGCAGAAGTTTGTAGTAGTCTTCATGGGAGTAACAATTCTCTAAAAACTACAGTCAGCAACCCCACACTCTCTGTGACACTGATAAATGAGGATTTCCATCTAGGTATGACCCTGTTCCCACAAATCCAAGGATTGTTTATGAAAATTCCGATTATTAACGAAGTTGAATTTAATCAAATTGATGCTTCTCGGCAACTGATAGCCACCGAGTATTCACGCCAATTTGCCATCATTGACCTGGGCGAAAATTTGGGAGTTTACGGCATTAGTTGGAACAGCGATTTAATTAAACCGATGGTGAAACTTTCACCAGACGGACAAACGATTTGGGTGGGTGTTGAACAAAAAGTAGCTGCGATTTGTAGGGAAACGGGTAAAATTTTGCTAACTTTGCCGCTAACTTCCTATTTGGTGCAAATGCTAACTTTAGACAAAGTTACTGCTGTCATTACTGAAGAGGACTTTTTACTTTTCAACCGCAGAGGCTCTATCCGCTCTAATAAGTCTTTACCTGATACAGCGATTGGAATGTCGCTGGTTGAAGGCGATTTAGTGATAAAATTACTGTCGGGCGAGTGTTTAACCATCAACCCTGAAACTGGCAGTTTTCAGAAGGCTGGCTTCATTGGGAATGGGATCAGTTTAGGATTGGCCTAGCTTGGCACTCCGCTTGGCAAAGGTAAGCTTAATTCCTTACATTGCTGATGTCTGGATATGCGTGCATAGCCAAAGCCGTCGCCTTCTCTAATAGCAAACTATCAAATAAAAAATGGCAACAGGAATTCCAGGGACTAGCGGAAAAAAGAAAGCTTTAAACGGCAGTAATGGAATGTCATTCAGACTAGAGTACGAAGGCAAATCTTCAATAGAAGACATCAAAGCTACAAAACCAGCCTTGCTACAGCGTGCTGTCAAAGTGCCAGGGTCGCCGACAAATAAACTCATCTACGGAGATAATTTGCGAGTTCTCCGCGCCCTACTAGATGATGCCAATATTGCTGGGAAAGTCAGCCTTGTGTATATAGACCCCCCTTATGCAACCGGGGCAAATTTTGCATCTCGCAACTTGGATCATGCTTACAATGATTTCCTAGAAGGAGCAGAATATTTAGAGTATATCCGCTGCCGTCTAATCTTAATGCGCGAGCTTTTGGCAGAAGATGGGTCTATCTACGTGCATTTAGATGAAAACATGGCTTTCCCTGTGAAAATTCTCATGGATGAAATTTTTGGCATTAAAAACTTCCGCAACTGGATTACTCGCAAAAAATGCAACCCCAAAAACTACACGCGCCGCCAATACGGTAATGTTTCAGACTATATTCTATTCTACAGTAAAACCGAGCAATATATTTGGAATCAACCTTTTGAATCTTGGACGGAAGTGACGGCAAATAAAGAGTACGAATATGTAGAAAAAGAAACAGGAAGGCGTTACAAGAAAGTACCCATTCATGCACCAGGAATTAGAAACGGAGCCACAGGTCAAAAATGGAGAGGGATGATGCCACCCCCAGGCAAGCATTGGCAATATACTCCCGCAACTCTCGATCTGATGGATGCGCGAGGCGAAATTTACTGGTCGTCTACAGGAAATCCACGCCGAAAGGTTTACTTAGATAACAGCAAAGGAATTCCCATACAGGATATCTGGCTTGACTTCAAAGATGCCCATAATCAGAACATTAAAATTACGGGTTATCCAACTGAAAAAAATCCTGAATTGCTAAAACGCATGATTATTGCCTCTTCTAACCCTGGTGACTTAGTGTTAGATGCTTTTGCGGGAAGCGGCACCACAGCAGCAGTTGCAGAGAGTTTAGGCCGGCAGTGGATTGCGATTGATAACGCTAGGCTTGCACTAGAAACAATGGTGTGGAGACTAGCAAAAGGCACAGAACCAATGGGTGATTTTTTAAAAGGCAATGATGACCAACCCAAACAAATATCGTTATTTGATGAAAACCGAGTGCTAAAGAGCGGACTTGATATTTATATTGAATCAGCAATAGATTTAGAAATAATCCCCGAACTTCTTTTAGAAAAGTGGGATAGCTTGCTCAACTCTCCAACCATTCCCTGGTTAATCGAGAGTCAAGCATCTTCAGGGTACACACCATAACATCTCCCTCTCCGTAGGTTTCTAAGGCTGCATAGTCATTCCACATTGAACCGAGGGTTAATCCGGGGCCGTCATTCAAGAAAAACACTTTGAGGGGTACTTTTTTCTCCGAAGCATACTTACGAATTTCCGTCACTTTATCACGATTGCCGCCTGTGCGGTCATCTTCTTGAGCGCCTCCTCGGTCAGAATCATAACGAGCAAATCCCAAAACTAGAGGAGTTTTATCAGGGCGAGATATGAGGAAATCGGCGGGAATCCTAGATTCAAAATTAGGTAAGACTTCATTGAGCATTACATCTCTTCCAGCCCTTGGCGGCCCCTGAATTTTGTAATCGTCTCCAAAGGTTTTGTTAAACCAAAGGAAAAATGCTTCTGTTAATTCATAGCCTTTTTGCCCCCGGCTTTTATACTCATAAAGAACTGCCATCATTGCTTCATCAGGGTCAGGGCGGCTTAGCAGATTTCGCCTAACTTTTTCTAATGAACGGAAGCGTGTACCAAATTCGGTAATAATTTCCGGTATTTTGTTTTTCCGCTTCAACATCTCAACTGACGTATCTGGCGAAACATACTTGCGAAAAACGCGAAGCAGTTGCGTTCTTGACGGATTCGGTTCTTGCGAAATTCTTGTTAGCAAGTCAGCCGAGGAATGCACTTCGCTTACCAGCGTTGCAAACTGTTCCAAAACGCTCCCGTAGACGACTTTTGCTTCGTCTAAGTAGTCTGGGTAGAATTCTGAATCTATGAACGTAATCCACCTCGATGCACTCGCCTTGTAGCTGTCAAACGAAGCCAACTGAATTCCTCCCGGTTAAGCGCGGTTGCCTGCCATCTCCTGACGGTAGCCGATGCCGTGCATAAATCTCTTTCTACTGCAAAATTTTATAACAACTTGCAGCCAGTCCCAAATACCGTACATTGCTGATGTCTGGATAAGTATTGTGTGCCGACCAAAAGCCGTCACCCTTTCTCTAACTGTTTTTGAAGTAACGACCACATCTGAATAATATGGGTACAGATTATTTACACCTCCGTTGGTCTTTTCTTACGAGGAATCGACAACTTTTGCATCGCTTGTCGCTTCGTCTCCTCCCCGCGCCGATCGTACTTAGCCGTAATCTCAGTTTTCGAGTGCCCCGCCAACTTCGCCACCGTCACAATATCTACCCCCGCGTCCAACAAATCCGAACAAAACGTCCGCCGAAAATCGTGAGGCGAAAACAAATCAAGCCCCGCTTCCTTGCCCCGCTTGCGAACCATCCGAAACACCGCATCCGCACTCATCGGCCGCAACTTAATCTTATCGCTAGTGTAAAGAGGGCAGAACAGCGCCCCAGGCTCACTCCCTCGAACCTCAATCCAATCCTTCACAAAAGCCCCAGCATCAGGTGGCAAATATACAATGCGATACGCCCCTCTCTTGCTATTGTGAATGGACAAAGCTCCACTGTTGGGAGCAAAATCCTTCAACTTCAAACTCACCACTTCCTTGCGCCTCAACCCGCAGCACAAAACCGCAATCAAAGCCGCATCTCTAATATCAATCGCAGCCGGCTGTTCCGGCTGGCACGCATCCATTAGCGCCACAATCTCAAAAGAAGCCAAAGCCCGACCCCGAAGCCCAGAAGGAGGCAAATCCAGTCTCGGTAAATCCACCGCCCTGAGATAATCCTCAATCCCCAACAGCCCCAACCGCGTCGCTTCCTTGAGCACCCGCTTCAAAGCGCACAACATCTTACAAGCCGTCGCCCTTGCATACCTCTCCATCAAAGCCGCCCGCACCGCCGCCGTATGCTGGTAGCGCAGTTTCGACCAATCCAGCGCCAGCGCATCGCACTCACCATCCGTCAACAGTTGGGCTATAGCGTTAAGAGTCCAGCGCATCGTCGGTCTTGACCCCTCACTAAGTCCAGCCAAATACACCGCAGCCGGGTGCTGAGTCAGGGGTATGGGTTCAGCTAACTTGAGGGAACAAGTTGTAACAACAGAGTCAAGCTCACGCACACTGTCTCTGGAAAAGAGGTTCTCAGGATTTATCATCTCACCTAAGTAAGACTTTGAGATCGGATAGATTGGGAACAAGGGAGTAGCGAAGGTACTGACCAGCTACGACGAAGGCTGTCCTGAGTTTTTTCCACTCCATACCGAGTTACCCAATGAACCAAAAAACCCGTGAAATAGATGAGCAAATCGCCCAACTTATAGCCAGCTTGCCCAGCGATGACCTCCTACAGCAAGCTAAGACACCAGCTCAGATAGAGGAATGGTACAAAGCGAGAAAAACCCAGCTTCTTCTGGCTGAGTGCTGGAGGGCTAAGGGGCTCATTAAGAACTATTATCCAATTGAGGAAGCTCTGGAAAAAAAAGAAATTTCTCAACGAAAAGCTAAGTTGATCAATCAACAAGTTAATGAATACAAAGCGCGGTGGGAGCTTTGCCAAGTTGCTGAAAAATACGTCAGAAAACTCCACACTGATCTTCAAAAGTTGATGGGTTATGTGGATCATTTTCCTAAGCCATTCGTCCATCCTTGGTATAAGTTTTTTTACCAAATCTCCCTGAAACAATATCCATTTCAATCAGCTTATGATTTATTTGCAGAGACTTTAAAAGAAGATGTTAACGGTTCTTTCTCTGTATGCCTGGAACCCTACTATGAGGTGCCGATGAAAAAGTGGAAGCAAGTCGCTAAGCAGTACACTGAAATTTTGGAGCAATCCGAATTGGATGGCTTTTACCCAAAACTTAGGAATGCAGAAGAGCAGAAATTAAAAAGAAACTTGGTTTGGGACAAAGTTGGTTTTTCTTGGATTGGAATGGTTATGTTGGTGTGCCAAAGTGAGGCGAAAAATGACTCGCAACTCAGGAAGAAATTACTCGCCTACAACGACTCACTACACGAAGCGCTCAGTCTAGCTGTGACAGCTAGCAGCACTTTGCCTGGTTGGGCGTGGCACAAAGGGGATTTGCTTGATGCTTGTGGGGCAGGCGGTGTTTACCGCAAAGCTTAACAAAACTTCAAATCTGGATCGCATTTCATCCGACACCTGGGCTGATTACCTATGTTGGATTGCAATAGTTTCAGATAAAGGAGCCTTTTTTCTCATGTTCGACCCTCACACCGCTATCGTTGTGTTAATCTTTCTGGGCGCGTTCATTGCTATAGCCAAGTATCGGGAAGATATAGTGATGCTTTTAGGGGGCTTGGCTGCTTCTGGCATCTATTACTTTCTGTTTTTGTGTCACACCTTAGTAGCCATTTTCGAGGCCATTTTCAAGCTGACGACAGTAGGTCGTTAGACAATGGAGGTGTCTTGGCTGTCTTGAGATCACTGCTTGGGAGGATTTATTAGCTAGCTGCGGGAGTCCACATTAACGCCTTGGCGATCGAGGTGCTACCACACCTAGCTATTAAACTACTTTGATAGCATGATACTAAAATGGAGAACTCTATTTGTGTTGCGTCTGAAGCTTTGATACAAGCCATTCTTGGAGTTCAAAGCTCTGTAGCGGCAGTTGAAGTTAAAGCTACTTTAATAGCAAAGTAGCTTTAAGACTAGCTTTCGCTGACAAAAAAATCGCTCTCGTTTAAGCTGCTGTGGTGTAAATACTGCGCCCTGCCTCAGAATAAGATTCGTAAACGTGCTGGTAAACTTCTTGACACTTGCGCTGATACGCTTCGGTTGAGTAGCTTTCTACAAGTCGCGAAACACGCCAATATAGTCCACAATCAGCCCGTTTACCTTTCCCCCAAATACCCGATTAGCCCTAGCGATGGTTGATAGTTCTAATGCTGCTTCTGAGTCGGGTGGGACCTAGTTTTAGATTATTAATTGCTTTATAATTTCGTCTAACGCACCCGACAAGTCGATGGTTGTGTGTCCGTTTTGCAAGTTTTATTTTAGATGATTTTCAGGATAATTGTAGCATAATTTGTCTAATTTGTTTGAGGATTCGCATGATGTCATAAAGTTGATTGCGATGGGGGAGTAACAGGGAGAAAATATTAGATAAATCGTAGTTCGGGTGAGGTTGAATTAGGAGTTTAATAAATTGAAATTCATCACCGTTTGCGATTAATCCATAAACGGGGCGTTCTGGGTTGGGGTTGGCTATCAAGTAGGTGAGGGCTTGGGGTAGGGCAACAGAAAAGGCGATTGTTGATTTAGATTCTACAACTAATACCCAGAGTTGCTGTTGAATAATCAGGGTGTCGATGCGTCCTCTGAGTATTTCGTCTCTGTCTTCTAAGAAGAGTTCAACTTCGGGTTCTGTGGTGACAAAGAAGGGTTCGTCGTATAAACCAGCTAGGGTTAATAAGGGGGAAATGACTAAGTGATTGATGGTTCCTTCAGCTAAGGAACCGCGTTTGCGATGACGAATAAATCGGTTTCTGATTTGGTCTAGTGCGGCGGTTTCTGGGTCGGTGAGTTCAGGTAAGTTTTGATTCCATTCAGGAAAGAATTGTGCGTTTTCTGTAGGACGGAGATTAAATCTTTCTTCCAGGTTGTCTAAGCTGGTGATGGTTTTGGAAATCGGTTTAG
This sequence comes from Kamptonema animale CS-326, assembly GCF_028330895.1. Classification (NCBI taxonomy): domain Bacteria; kingdom Bacillati; phylum Cyanobacteriota; class Cyanophyceae; order Oscillatoriales; family Microcoleaceae; genus Kamptonema; species Kamptonema animale. Next base: position 52,326 of record NZ_JAQMUA010000320.1, read on the forward strand.
TTTGAACCATAGCTCTAATGCAAGTGAAGGTGGATAATTGGTAGAGAGTGTCGGTGGAATCTCTCTATAGTATATGGTGGAGTTAGCAAACTTTAACTAACATTTCTTCTGTCAACTTATAATGATGTAAAACCATCAGTTGATTAGCCTTTAAAGTCTCGATCGCATAAGCCCGACCATTCAAATCGCTAAACTCAACTTCAAAAACTCCCGGTTCGTACACTTCAACAATAGTTCCCACCTGCCCCTGATATAATTCAAGCTCTGGCAAATCTTCTAGTAATGCTACCACATCTAGTAACTTCATTAGCAAATTCATAATTTTACCTCTTATTATAGAACAAAAGACGTTACCAATCGCGGGAAATCTTCATCATCCCGAACAATCCAAACACTGCGAACTGTTGCCTGTTTTTCCTCTCTAATCATCAAAAAATCTACTTGATATTTCTGACCGTATGGACTGCGTTTATCGAGAACGGCATCAGTAGTTTGAATAGCTTGTAGCAATGCCATTCTTAACTCATCAGCATCCTCTATCCCCATTCCTAAAGCAGATTGAAACACCCGCGCTTTGTGTTGACCATCTGAATGTCTCGGATTGAGACAGTAACCGGATAGTTTTTCCTCATCAATAATAGCTTGTTCAGGATTAGGAAGTTTCATATAATATAGCAATAGGCTAATTCATCAAGTATTCAAAATTTGCATCACATTATCCGAAGCGATCGCTGAAAACTTATAATCAGCGTAGAGGAGGAAGACCAACCCCAGGACGGGTACGGAATATTCGGAAGGCTTAAGTTTAGAGTTGGCCCGCTCGTTCGTCTGCTGCTTCCCAAAGGCGTTTTTCGAGTTCGGTGTAGAAGGCTGGCATCGTTGGCGTTATCTTCCCATATCCTTGACTAATTCCTTCAGTGAGGCAACAACAAACAGCACCGCCTCGTACAAACCCTTATTTTAGGCGAGATCGCCGGGAGAAACGTAGAAAAACAACCATCGTCAATTTTTTGACACCGTTTTGATACTGTTTTGATATCCTAATGTCCCCGGTTCTGTCGTTTACCACTAAAACGAAAGCGAGTTTAGTTTTCTTCTAAAGAATCGCCGTCAAAATTAGTGAAGCGAGTGTCATCCTGTCCCTTCTTCTGCAAGCTCTAAGCGGTGCGCGTAAGTGTTGACGAATTGCCCCGAAAACAGGGATTTCACCATTACCTGAGCCCCAGAAACAGCTCTAACGACATATTTCTGAACCTTACCGCAGAACCTCACCACCGA
>NZ_JAQMUA010000321.1:0-6372 GCF_028330895.1 Kamptonema animale CS-326
GGCTGGCGGTGCGGCTATTTTTGAGTTGTTGCTCCAGAATTTCTGGGCTTTCTGCGATCGCCAGTATCAGTTGGCGTGCCATAGTTAACGATCCCTAAACAGTATCTCTATTCTATGCAACTTCATTTAAAATTGGTATAAGTAGCTAGATTATCTGGAGTGCGCGGTAAATCGGATGACCATCCACTGGCAGGAGAAAGTAAGTGTGCTACTATCTTTACAAGGCTTTCCCAAGCTGCAAATAAAATGGGTGAAGCCTCAGAATGCAGATAGGAATTAGGCAGAATTGAAAGGTCTTGTCTGCCGAAATTAATTTCACTATCTGCCTTAAATTCTAAATCTGCAAATTTCACGATTGTTTTGCTGATAGTTTCAAAGTCAAATTCAGCAAAGGATAAAGGTGTACTTGTTTCCGCAGACTCTGAATTTTTTTCAATTGGTACAGCAGCGATCGGTGGTTCAGGTTCGATCATGGATCTGTCTCGAAGTTTACATCTAAAAAATGGATGCACCCACTATCAGCAACAACGGCTAAACCAGTCTTTCCCCAGGGTGCGATCGCTTGCGGTACTACAGGAATACTAAAATTACCTAATTGACTCCCTTCGCGATCGCAAACTATAAGCTGTCCCTGAGCATCTGCCACTACATATCCCCAACTGGTAACACAAGCACAAGTTGGTAAGCTTTCTACAGGAATTCGTGTCACTTTTAGAGGTAACAACTTAATTAGCAAAATAGCTGATTTGGAACCTAGAGGCATACCTAGTAAAGTATAAGGCTCGGCAGTAGGCAATAACTGGCTTCCTAGCGTGACAACTTTCCCAACACTGGTTAATAAACGCACAGAACCAATCGTTGTGCCGCGACGACTATAAACTTTAAAAGTAGTTTGAGGCTGTTTTTGTTCAGTGTCAGGCCAAATTGCTAGTAAATGTCGGCGATCCAAAAACATTAATTCTGGCAAGTTGGACTCTGTTAGCGCAATAGTTCGCTTTAGGGTTAAAGCTGCCAAGCCGCTTTCTATGGCTAGGGAATAAAAACGCAACTCGCCGGGAATAGCTACGGCTAAATAGTGGCTGTGAAAATCAACAGCAGCTTTATAAACTGTAGGTATTGGTTCTGAGCCGAGATCTAGGATGCACTCAGGGTGCTCGGCGCGATCGCCTAGCCAGTAGAGTCGTTCTTGAGTAAGAATACAGCCGCCGCCGAGGGCCGGCAGAATGCCAAGCACAGGTTCGGGAAAAGACACAGAGGTTTGAATTTTGGCTGCAACTTGGCTGTGAGTTGGCTGAGGCAAAACTATTACCTGGGAACCCGTAGCAGCGTAGAGATAGGCTTCATTAGCAACTAAGATGCTCACAGGAAGAGGAATTGGTAATTGGGAAGAAGTAATTGACAAGTCAAAGTTGACGATCCTGCGCCTCTGGTCATCTTCCTCATTGTCAATATCCCCTTCCCAAGGAATGGAGCGATCGCCCAATTGTCTGACAGCGCGATCGTACATTGCCAGCCGCAAAGCTTGAGCCATTTGAGAAGCACTAGCAAAGCGGCGAGCTGGTAATTTCTCCAAAGCTTTTTTCAGCACTTCCTGCAACGGCTCTGGTATGACATCGGGCAATTGCAAGCGCTGATTTAAATGCGCCCACATCAAATCCCCCGGCGTGCCGCTAAAAGGGCGATAGCCCATCAGCAATTCAAATAATAGAATCCCCACTGCATAAATGTCAGACATGGGCGAATAAAGGCCGTAGAACCTTTCTGGAGCCATGTAAGCGGGAGAGCCAACCGTAGCGTCTGGCGAAATCTCTTGATGGAGGCGAGTAGTGCCAATTTCCGGTAAACGGCGGGCAATGCCAAAATCAGACAGTCTAGGCAACCAGCCTTTTGGCCCCAAACTCAGCAGAATATTTTCTGGCTTGATGTCGCAGTGAACCACGCCTCGGCGGTGAGCGTAGTCTAAACCCGCCAAAACGCCTATTACTAGCTGTAGGCCTTCAAGCAATCTTAGCGTTCTATCCTGCTTCAGGAGGCTGCGGAGGGTTCCCCCTTCGCAATAGTCCATAACTAGGTACCGCCCTGTCGCCGTATGTTCCAAAGCGATACAAGCAACGATATTAGGATGCTGTAACGTAATCAGGAACCAAAGTTCTCGCAAGAATTCACTTGTGGGGGCTTGCTGGTGACTCAGTTCCTTAAGAGCCACCAGTTGACCAACTGGGCGCGAATTTTTTCCTCCAGATTGGCGAATGCTGGCACAAAAAACTCGACCAAACTGGCCTTGTCCTACTAGCCCTAAAATCCGGTACTTGGAATTTTGCATGGCTCCAATTTCAGGAAAGCCTTTAAGATAGTATTGAAATATGCTATGTGAAGAATTCTGACAAAACTTAGGATTGTTGAATTAACCACACCGTACAACTTATGTTATATCAGCTTGAGTATGAAACTGCCTTTCACCCTGGGAGCGCGATCGCTACCAAAATCATAGAATTTCGTAGTCAGTATCGACATTGCCATATCACCGTGCCGGATTTGGAACACCCTGTAGCGGCACTTTTCGTCGAAGGCGAGTTTTACAGCTTTTTTAAGGCTGTGAATGATACACAAAAAGCGATCGATATCGCGACCAAGATGCACAAGAGTGGCGACAAGACCGTAATTACAAAAACTCCAAAAGGCTATGTCATCTGGGTGAGAGAGCCTGAAGGTTATTCTGCTCTGCTATCTTAACTTTTTTTTGGGAACAGGTAAGATTATTGTTCAGGGGAAATCGAAATCAACTTTATCAAGGAATTAGCCTGACAGGATCGAGAATTAAAAATGGTCAAAATTATTAAGCTAGAGCCAATTGCTGAGGAAATGGCAGTCCTGACTAACTCAAATATTCTGTCTGCCTTGCTCTCGAAAGAACTTAATGTTCTGAAAGAATGTGGTGGTAGGGGTATGTGTGCTACTTGCCACGTTTATATTAAAGAGGGCATGGATGCTTTGTCGGGGATGAGCCGTCGGGAGCAGAGGACGTTAGAGGTTATTACTACAGCTAAAACGACTTCCCGCCTTGCTTGTCAGGCTCAGATTTTGGGTGATGGAGTGGTGGTGGAATTACCGACAGGTATGTACATCAACGCTATTGACAATGTGGAAGCTTTGATAGGTCGCCGCGCTGAACAAAACTTGCTGCACCCAATTACTGGTAAAGTTGTTGTGGAAGAAGGAAAGTTGATTACTCGTTCTATTATTAATCAGCTTAATGAAACACGCTTGCAGGTAGGAGATTATCTTGCTCGTACTAGAGGAGCCTAGATTTTAATTTTGTAGGGTTGAGTTGAGTGGATAAGTTTGGGACAAAATATGTCCCGGCTTGTCGTCTTTACTGAGAAATTGGCACAAAATTTACTGCTAAAAAGTATTCCTCTGCCATCAGACTTACTTATAATTGTATGTAACACTGCCGTCTTGGCATTTGAGGGAAGAAGTGCATAATTCCTATTTGGGTTCAATAATTTCTCATCAACAATTCTAATTTTATGTTAAGTCAATTAGCTAATTTGAGTGTGGAAGCGGACGGGCGCTATGCTGCTCAATCAGAACTTCAGTTTTTGAAAGATTACTTCCAATCGTTGAATCTACGCTTGAGTGCTTATAAGAAAATTCAAGCTGCGGAAAAAGAAATTATTCGCGATGTAGAAACAAAAATTTTGTCTGGGAGCCCTGATTTATTGCGTCGGGGTTCTCAAGATCTCACGTCAAAATGGAGGTTAGACACGGTGCGCGTACTACGGCATTCGGCGGCAGCATTGCTGATTGACGATCGCAACCGTCTGCGCGATCGTCTTTTACTCTGGTTTCAAACTATTTTGGGTTCTTTTCAAGCTAAAAAGACTTCTGAAATAACTTTTCAAATCATGCAAGATGCGATTAAACAATATCTTACAGCCGAAGAAGCAAGTTTGTTTATTCCTATTCTGGAAATGAACCGCTCTATCTTCAGCAAGTAAGATTTGTTAACTGTTAACTGTTAACTGTTAACTGTTATTTGTTAACTGTTAGCAATTAGCAATTAGCCATTAGCAATTAGCCATTAGCTTTCTGAGGAATTGGCTATGGGAATAGAGCATTGAGTCCGCGTAAAATTTGATTCTTCTGACTCTGAAGGGAAGGCGAGAACTTCTAAACGACCTTTCATTAAAGCTAAAAGAGTCTGATTCATCAATAAGCGTAGTCCTGATGATAACTGAGGATGCTCTGCCGCCTGAGCATTTGTGTCTAAATCACGCTTGAGCAAATCCCATGACTCGCTCCAGGCACTAATGGGGCGCTGATCGTCTACCCAAATATGAACTAAGCCTGATTCTGGGGACGGATGGGCAGAAACGTTAATGCTGCCCTCTTCCATCTGAATGATAGCTGTGTCTACGAGGTTGACGAGGACTTGTCTTAAGCGTCGCAAGTCTGCTAGGACGTAAATTTCAGCGTCGGGAGGAGATATCTCTAGACGAATGCCGCGATGAGTTGCTTGTAGGTAAGTTAAGTCATCAACTTCATCGAAAATTTTGGCTAACTGAAGCGGCTGAATATCCATTTTTTCGCTGCCATGCTCAGTCTTGGCGACCGCGATGACTTCATCCATCAGCCCGACCATTTTCAGGGCTGAGGTATGGGCTTGCTGCACAAATTCTCGCTCTTCTTCTGGATCGTCGCATAAATCCGACAGAATTAACTGAAGGGTGCCAATCATACTATTGAGTGGCGATCGCAACTCGTGGGAAGTCCGCGCCAAAAAGCCTGCCTTAAATTGACTCATCTCGACGGCCATCTGGTAGGCAAGTTGTGTTTGCTTCAGTTGGTTCGAGAGAATTTGTAACTGTTCGGGGTTTGTTTCTTGAGGTTCTAGGTCTGGTAGTGCTTCTACCTGGGTTGATGGCTGTTTCTGACGAAATAGCCGATTACTACCCAAACCTAGTCCCAAACCTACTGCTAAATATACCAAGTCGCTCCAGCCCATCAGCGTCATCTCACTTTGCCTTCACAGCCCCTTAGCATTTTAACTCTACCGCGCCTTGCCGCAAGATTTCCCAGCTATTCCCAGTCCATTTGGCCACTGTGGACGGCAAACCGGATGTTTTTGTGGTTGTTTTTAGTTCGGAAGCCTCTAGGGTTAAGACTTCTGGGAATTTTTGTTGAATTTCGGTAGTGGTTTCTAGGGGTGGTTGACCTGATAAGTTGGCGCTGGTGGTGGCTAAGGGCCCTGTCTGTTGTAGGATTTTTTGGGCGATCGCGAGGTTAGGGACTCTGATGCCGATGGTGGTGGGGTCTGTGGGGTTCATGGCTGAGGGAACTTTTGCGGAGGCTGGGAGGACTAGGGTGAGGGCTCCGGGCCAGTGGGAGGCGGCGATTTGTTGCCAGATTTGGAGTTCTTCTGGGGTGCCGGTGATGTAGGGCCAAAGATCCTCTGGGGTTGCACCCATTAAGATTAGGGGTTTTTCGCGATCGCGTTTTTTGGTGGTGAAAATTAGTTCGCTGGCTTCGGGGCGTACTGCTAAGGCGGGTACGGTATCGGTGGGAAAGCTAATAATTTGATTTCCCGATATTGCTGCTGATATTAAGGTTTGGATTGAGACTTGAGGCATGGTGTGAATGTTGATGGGAAATATTTATATTGTAGTTGATTGATATTAAGATTATGCGGCTACCTCAGCTTTAAAGGTTCGGATACTACGACAAAATTTTCTGTCAATCACCAATGGCTTTACGTTACATTAAATCAATTCAATCAAATTTAGCTTACTCATCCTCCTATGAAGAAGATCGAACGTAAAACACATAGAGATGGCAACTTACACCCTAAAGCATTTAATTGTCTAAAACTTCTCCCTGAAAGCTTTACTTATCATAAAGATCATACTGAACGGCATCCTTACTCAATCTACAGTTTCTCAGTACAGAGAGTAATGAAGTCTTTTAATGACCTTCTGGATGAAACAGATCGGATTTCTACGGCTTTGTTTAATGTGGATGGATACCTAGATTATCCATTAGATAATCTACCTAATTTACAAAGAGAACTATTACACGCCTTACAATCTCATATTGATGATTGTTACCTTATCCTTAAAGTTATTCATCCATCTAGCCCGCAGGTTAAAAACAAATTTGTAGAGTCTTGGCTGGAAAAAGCCAAACACCCTGCATATAAAGATTTTTATAATTCAATTAATGACTACAGAAAATCATTTGCTCCTATTGTTAATCATTGGTGACAAGTTAAGGCTCAAAGCCAGTTGTCAAGGGGATTTTCGGCAGTGGCTCAAAGAAAAATGGTTCTCCACGTAGGGTGGCATCCGGAAAGGGAGCGATAATCAATTTTAA
>NZ_JAQMUA010000322.1:0-41430 GCF_028330895.1 Kamptonema animale CS-326
AGGAAGAAGGAAGAAGGAAGAAGGAAGAAGGAAGAAGGAAGAAGGAAGAAGGAAGAGGGAAGAAGGAAGAAAGATTTAGCTATATAACAACCTAGAACTAATTACGTAACGCCACCTTCTAGACGGTATTATTACTGCCCAGAGGGCGGCGTTGCGTAAGTTCTTCAAGCAATAGAAATAGCTTTGTCTATCTTCGTGATTGTTATATTTCATAATTTAAACAATAGTTAGGAATAGGTAGTGTAAACCAGAACTTTGAACCAACTCCGAGATTACTATCAACTCCCATTTCGCCACCGTGAGCTTTAATAATTTGGCGAGAGATATATAGTCCTAAACCTAGACCAGTCAATTGTCTATTATTAGGGTCTTGAACGTAAAGTTCAAACAGAGATGCACATTGCTGAGGACTTATCCCTACTCCATTATCTTCAATCGTACAACGTATTATGTTACTTTCGCTTGTGCTTTTCCCTAAAGTATAAGTCGATGGATGGGGGATTGAGCATTGTCTTGTTTTGATAGCTGCATTAATTACATCTATCTTAAGGCTTAAATTTATTCCGGGTGGGTTGTGTTTGAGAGCATTCGTCAGCAGGTTTTCAAATACGCGCCGCAACTGTTTAGCGTCGCCATTTACTAGCGGTAAATCTGTGGGTACGCTTTGAGTTAAAGTTGCGTTGTTTTTACCTAAAATATGTTCTAAATCCTTTACAACGTCTGCACTCAAATCGCTTAATTGTAGTGGGGTGCAGTTGAGGACAATTCCGTTTACTTCGCTGGCGTGAGCATCTAAAAGAGAATTAACCATACTTAACTGGTGTTCGCTACCCTGCACCATCCGTTCCAAAATTGAGCGGAGAACTGGTATCTTTTGGTGATTTTCCGCTGTTGAATTGCCCGTGCAAGGCTTACTAAGTAAACTTTTCAGTAAAATTAACATTCCCATAAGTGGGGTGCGGAGATTATGAGAAACTGCGTGGATAAATAAGTCTTTAAGCCTGTTACTTTCTTGCAGTTCTTGCATTTTTTGCTGAAGCTCTTGGGTGCGTTCTTCCACTTGGCGTTCCAGGTTAGCATTGAGAGTTGTTACTTGCTTTAACAACTGCGCTTGTTGGAGAGCGATCGCGACTTGCGTGGCTAGTTTTTCTAACAAATCAATTTCAAATTCTTGCCAATGGCGCGTTCCCGAACACTGATTGACTACCAACAGTCCAAATAGCTGTTCTCCTAGCATAATTGGTACGTTTAATGTCGCCCGCACTTGGTAATCCTTATAGTATTCGACCATTGCGGCGGGTATTTCTATTTGAGTCGTATCAGCGATGGCACGCACGGCATTATGGGCGTAAAATCTTTTGACTTCGTTAATATGATTTTCATCCGCAAATTTCCAGCCTAAAATTGTAGGAAAAACGGGATTTACGGACTCAGCAACTATTATACTGTACTGAGGATTTACCTGTGATTCTTCTATACTATTTAAAGTAGTAATAAAGGCGCGGTCTGCTTTCAAAAATTGTCGGACTTCGGCGACAGTGGTATTAAGAATTTGGTCGAGGTCAAGCGATCGCCTAATCCGTAGTGCAATCTCACCCAACAAGCGATCGCGCCAAGCTGACATCCGCAGAGCTTCTTCTGTCCGCTTACGCTCCGTGATATCCTGCACCACCGCCGCAATACCATTCTGCTTAAAGGCCGAGTGTTCCCGCAAGGTGCGATCGCTTCCATCAGGGAGAACAATTCTATACTCAATGCAGTAATGTTTCTGCTCAAATACTGCTCTCTGATGCGATCGCGCCACTAATTCCCGATCTTCTGGATGCACTGCTCGTAAAAACGCTTCCTCGCTGGGTTCACAGCAACTAGGACTGTAACCTAGCAAACGGTAAAGTTCCGCCGACCACCGCAACTCAATTATAGATTTTATTTCCCCTCTTAATTTAGGTGCAGAAAGATAGTCAATTAAGGAGTGAAAATTATCGCCTGGTGCATTACAAATTGCATATTTTAAATCCCAGTTACCTAATTGGGCAATACGTTGAGCATTAGCCAAACTCGCTTCACTCTCCCGCAATAAAGAAGCCGTCCGATGTACATCTACCAATGCTTGTTGGCGTTCCGCTACAGCAGCAGCTAATATTAAAGCAGTACTCGCGATCGCACCCATAAAAACTTGTAAAAACAACACAGCCTGATTGAGATTTAAGCTCTTAGTAACAAAAGGGCCGCCTCCCTGCACAGCACCAAAAATCGCCAGAGTCGAAACAATCACGCTAGCCAAAACGGCACCTTTCTGACCAAATCTTAATGCCGCCCAAACTACTAGAGGAAAAGGCAAATATTCCAAGGGATAAAGTGCGATCGCTGCGTCATTTTTCGAGCAAAATACCAACAAGCTCACGCCTATCAATAAACTTAACCAGATACTCACCTCAAAATAATTAGCAATAAAAAGTTTAAAGTTAAAATTGGGATAACAAGTATTTTTTATCTTTAATTTGAAGCTTTTAATTCCCAGACTCCCCATCAACAACAAGGGAGTCACAATCAAAATTCCCATGCCATCTCCGATCCAAGTCGTCCACCAATTCGTCCAAAAATTACTCCACTTACCCAGACCGAAAATACATCCACTCAAGTTGCCCAAAGTAGCAACCACGATTGTAGAAATCACAGCACCAGCCAGTAATGCCATCACATCTCGCAGACGTTCCAGACGGGGAGAAAAACCGATGCGATCGAGCAGCATTTTCCCAGCGATCGCTTGTAGGGTGACGCTAAAAGCACTGGTAGCGATCGCCGGCCAAGGTATCGCCACTCCTCCTGTTGAGTTCAATACAAAAGAACCGATCGCTACTCCCGGCCAGATCCTGGGGCCCTTCAATAACATTGCTCCTAAAGCGATTCCAGCCGGTGGCCACACCGGGGATGCCTCTGCTTTCACCAGTCCCAACATCGACGCGGCCAGTTTTCCCGTCAACAAGTAGGCTAAGGCGAGAATACCGATGTGCAATATCAACTCATAGCGGTTATTAAGCAGTTTCATCTGAACTATTGATGCTACATCTGCCAGAGGTAGTAGAATTATTAATCGAGCATTACTTTTAAATTACCCTTTACCAAAGCGATCGCACTTCCTCCCACTGCATTACCTGATTGGGGGAAGACCGTGAGTAAGGGAGCCAGGGCAATCGCGAGGAAAACGAGGGAGAAGGTGGAATTTCTGAGTTTTTTAACTCAAAACTCAAAACTTTCCTAAAGCCCAAAGCCCCGTTTACCGTCCGGCTTCACCGTCATCCAATTCGTCTTAGCCATAGCTAATTGCTCGTCAGAAACCGTTGCATCGATCAGATTCGCCCCGCACAAATTTGCCCCCCGCAAATTTGCTTTGCTCAAGTAAGCGCCCGCGAGATTAGCACCTCTAAGATCGGCTGATTGCAGATTCGCCGTACTACAATAAGCTTGAGTTAAATTCGCATCACGCAAGTTCGCTTCCACTAATCGCGCGTGACCCAAATTTGCCTCCGATAAATCTGCTCCTTGCAGATTTGCTCTAGTTAAGCGAGCCTCGTAAAAATTTGCCCCCGCCAAATTTGCTCCTTTCAAGTTCAAACCGCCCAAATCGCAATCGGCAAAATCTCTCTTGCCTTTAAAATAGGCAGATCGCAGCATATTCGCATCCCACTTCGGCGGAAGTTTCGAGCCTTTTCCGCCCGAAGTGTGACTCGTCATCCCTGTCATTCCAGTTCTCGAAGCAGTGGGATTGCGCCCATTTTTAGACTGCATCCCCGTTCCCCCAGTTTGAGAGAAGGAGCTTTTATTACCCAAGCGAGTTTGTCTAGCCCGAATATCCTGAGCCATTTTCGCCGCCGGAGACAGCCATGCCGAACCCTCAGCGTTAAACACAGTCGGGTCTTCCGGCTGCTGATGGGATCTTCTTTGGCTCACCATACCATCGGAGAGGCTAGAAGTATCTTCTAGTTCGTGATTGAGGGCTCTGAGAACTTCGTTAGCTGACTGGTAACGGTAGCCAACCATCGGCTGAAGCATTTTGTCGAGGATACCCTCAAGGTGCTTGCTGACGTAAACATGGGACTGCCAGATAATTTCGCCGCTTACTGGGTCGAAATCCAAATCTTTAGGGGATTTGCCTGTCAGCAGGAACAGGCACGTCATGCCCAAAGCGTAGATGTCGCTGGCATAGACCGGCCGCATCGCCATCTGTTCGGGCGGCGCGAAGCTAAATGTGCCGACGGAGAATTTGGTATTGGCCGTCTGATCCGTCATGTCCAGCAAGATGGTCTGACCAACTTGATCTTTTACCGCTCCGAAGTCAATCAGTACCAGGCGGTTGTCTTGACTGCGGCGGAGGATGTTCGCAGGTTTGATATCCCGGTGGATAACTCCTTGACTGTGGATGTAATTGATTACTGGTAGTAGTTCTGTGAGAAAGTCTTTTATGCCAGCTTCATTGAAGGGGCCGGATAATTTGACCTCCTGTTTCAAGGTCGCGCCTTTGATATACTCTTGAACCAAGTAAAATTGCTGACCGGCTTCAAAGTAATCTAGCAGTCGCGGTACTTGGGGGTGATCGCCCAATTTGCCGAGGGTTTTGGCTTCGCGCTTAAATAGCTCCCGCGCCATTTCTAAAATTCGCGGCGATGTGGCGTTAGGGCGTAGTTGTTTGACTACACAAGTCGGCTGACCGGGCAAAGAGATGTCTTTGGCTAGGAATGTGGCTCCAAAACCCCCTTGTCCTAGGGGTTGGATTACTTGATAGCGAGCTCGCAGCAGCAATCGCGAACCGCACGCCTGACATTGGATGGCTTCAGGCGGGTTCTGAGGTTGGGGGCAGGCCGGATTTATGCAGTAGCTCATGTTAATCAAGTGTGCCTAAGTTTTGCTAATCTAGCCAGAGCAGCTTGACTACACAGACCCCTTGTGGATACAGCAGCTAGAAATATGATTTTCTACCAGTTGTCGGGGGGTAGTGGGGGCTGCTAATTTTCGATGCACCTACGTCTTTTAGCTTGATATCCTTACTATATTTTAATTATCTCGCTATTCTGGTCGATTTTTCGATAAATTCTTTAAAGACTCTTTAAAGACTTGCGGAATTTAGTATCTATTATAGAATTTATTTGTAAACTTAAGTGCTTTTTGCAGTTTTGGATACTTTTATAGCAGAAGGCACAAGGCACAAGAGGCGAGGGAAATGCAATCTTCGACAATGGTTTGAGCAATTAAGAATGTCAGTCAGCTTTGCCGTTGCTATATCGTCAATCATTCTCTGTTGAGAATGTTGCTTCTCCCCCTAGGGGCTGTGAGCCTTTAGCTAATTATTAAAATTTATTATAGTCTCGTTTTCCGGTTGACACTTTTAAGTAAATATGCTGTCAAAAGTGGGAAGCGATCGCGATCGCCCTCTGGATGCTACGTTACGGAAAGGACAAGGAAAGAGGACAAAGGATAAAAGAATGCGTATCTCTATCAACTGGTTGCGGGAACTGGTAGACATCGCCTTAACGCCAGAAGAACTAGCGGAAACCCTGACAATGGCTGGGTTTGAGGTAGAAGAAATCGAAGACCGCCGCACTTGGGCCGATGGCGTAGTATTGGGCAAAATCATCACTTGCGAGCAGCACCCTAATGCTGACAAGCTGAGAGTCTGTCAAGTGGACATTGGTAAGAGCGAACCCTTAAACATCGTTTGCGGAGCTCCCAATGCTAGAGCTGATATCTATGTAGCTGTCGCCACTGTCGGAACTTACCTACCGAATATCGACTTGAAAATTAAACCCGCTAAACTTCGCGGCGTTGCTTCTGAGGGGATGATTTGCTCTGTGGCGGAATTGGGACTGGCGAAAGAGTCCCCTGGTATTCACATTTTTGACCTAGAAAATCCTGAATTGGGCAGTGATATTCGGTCACTATTGGGCTTAGATGATGTAATTTTAGACTTGACAGCAACGGCAAATCGCGCTGATGCTTTGAGCATGGTGGGCGTGGCCAGAGAAGTGGCGGCGCTAACTGGATCGAGTCTGAGAATTCCCGAAGCGGCGGGGGTGCTAATTCAAGGGAAAGAAGGTGGCGAGAGTGGAAGTTTAGCAATCGATATTTCCCAGTCTCAAGCTTGCCCAATTTACATCGGTACTGCAATTGAAAAAGTGAAAATTGCGCCTTCTCCAGCATGGTTGCAGCAGCGGTTGCAAGCGGCGGGAGTAAGACCAATTAGTAATGTAGTTGATGTTACTAATTACATTCTTTTAGAATGGGGTCAACCGCTACACGCTTTCGATAGAGATCGGTTGGAAGCTGTTGCAGGTAGCAGCGATTTAACTATTGGCGTTCGTTTTGCCAATTCTGGGGAATCGCTGAAAACTCTTGACGGTCAAACACGGAATTTGCAAGCACAAACGCTTTTAATTACTGTTAATGACAAGCCCGTAGCTCTAGCTGGTGTTATGGGTGGGGAAGAGACAGAAGTTTACGAAGGTACGCAAAATTTGGTTTTGGAAGCGGCCATTTTTGAGCCTGTAGCAATTCGGCGTTCTGCTCGCTCTCAAGGTTTGCGAAGTGAAGCTTCGACTCGCTACGAAAGAGGTGTAAATCAGGCAGAACTAGCCTTAGCTTGTCGCCGTGCTTTAAAGTTGATTGTTGAACTGGCAGAAGGAGTTCCTGTTGTTCAGGAAACTGCGAGCATTGGTGTAGACAAGTCAAATTTAACCCGCAATGTAGAATTGCGTTTGGATCGAGTAAATCGGGTTTTAGGACAACTTAAACGTGGCGAAGGTACGCTTTATGAAAAGTATCTGCAACCTGATGAAATTAAGGGAATTCTGACAGCTTTAGGTTGCGGTGTTGCTCCAAGTATTGAGGAAAGAGTCTGGACAGTGACAGTGCCAGTTTATCGCTATCGGGACTTAGAACGGGAGATTGATTTAATTGAGGAAATTGCGCGGCTTTACGGTTACGATCGCTTCTGCGATACTTTACCGAGTAAGACGGCGGCGGGTTTTTTACCTTTAGAATATGCAGCAATTCGTAATATTCGGGCAGCTTTTCGTGCTGCTGGTTTAACGGAGTTGATGCACTATTCACTTGTGAAAACTGAGGGGGAAAATCAAGTAGTTTTGGCTAATCCACTCTTAGTTGAGTATTCAGCTTTGCGGACGGAGATGCTATCAGGATTGATTGATGCTTTTGAGTACAATTTAGAACAAGGAAATGGGCCATTAAATGGGTTTGAAATTGGTCGTATTTTCTGGAAAGATGGCGAGGAAATGCAGGAAGGGGACAGAGTTGCTGGCATTATTGGCGGCGATCCCATGCAAGGTAAATGGCAACAGGGGGGACGCGATCGCGCTTTGACTTGGTTTGAGGCGAAGGGACTCTTAGAGAGTGTGTTTGAGTCCTTGGGTTTGGCGGTGGCTTATGAGAGCGATCGCAGTGATTCACGACTGCATCCAGGCCGGACAGCAGTGTTATCTTTAAAGGGTAGCCGGTTAGGAATATTCGGGCAATTGCACCCACAATTGCAACAGGAACGAGGTTTACCAGAGGCGGTTTATGCCTTCCAATTTGATTTGAAGGTGTTGTTAGCGGCGTTGAATGAAGCTGATAATTTAACTCGCAAATTCAGTGTTTATTCTAGCTATCCTGCGGCTGACAGAGATTTAGCTTTGTTTGCACCTATTGAGGTTTCTGTTGTTGAGATTGAAGGTGCGATGAAAAAGGCTGCTGGCAAGTTGTTAGAGTCGGTAGAATTGTTCGATGAATATCGCGGCGAGAATGTACCAGAGGGTCAAAGAAGTTTGGCTTTTCGGCTAATTTATCGGGTAAGCGATCGTACTCTTGCTGACGGTGATATTGAACCTGTGCAACAAAAAGTTCGCGATGCACTGGTGAAGCAGTTTGCTGTTAGTTTGAGAAGTTAGGCGATTGTTAATGATCGCAACATTTCGCTAACGATAAAGCAAGTGTCAGGAAAGTGCAAAGGTGAAATGCTGACGCTATCGGCAAGTATTAGCTCACTTTTGTAGCCTTCCTGACTCGGTTCTCTAAAGAAGTGGAGTTGGCGGTCATCGACATCTATTTAGTATAACAGATTAAATAACAACAGTATCAAACCAGATGGAAGAATTAATAGAATTAAAAGAGTTATTGCACCGAGGCAAGGTTACAGAGGCGCTGCTACTGGTGGAAGAATTGGAAGAGATGAGTAAATCTGATAAGCTGAATAAAATTTTTAGTTATGGTATAATTTTGCTGTTGCATTTAATTAAAAAAGTTGCTGAAAACCGCACTACTAAATCTTGGGAAACTTCGATTTTTAATGCAGTTAAGCAAATTCAACGTACCAACAAACGGCATAAGGCTAAAGGAAACTATCTCACAGAAGAGGAATTGCTGGAGACTTTACAGGATGCTTATGAATCCGCGTTAAAGTCGGCGGCTTTAGAAGCTTTTGAAGGGATATATAATTTTGAAGAACTTGCCAAAATGATCGAGGAAGATGATATTCTAACAAGGGCAATGGATTTGATTTTAGATCGACAATCGGAAAGTTAAATTATTAAGGAGATTGAAGGTTATGACTAAGTATGTGATGTGGGGAAGTTACTGTGAAGATGTTCTTGAAAAACGCGCGCCTTTTCGGGATGCTCATTTGGCAGGATTGGCGAAGCAAAAAGAGTCAGGTGTGTTGATTACGATTGGGCCAACTAAGGATTTAACTAAGGTTTTTGCGATTTATGAGGCTGAGAATGAGGCAAGTGTGAGACAATTGGTGGAGGCAGATCCTTATTGGGAAAATGGGGTTTGGACTGAGTATGATGTGAAAGAGTGGATTCAGGCTTTTTAATTGCTTAGCGATCGATTAATGTAATACTCCGATCAATAAAAGAAAAACTAAGTACACTTGGAGACAGCAAAAGTGTAAAATCAGAACACGGATTATACGGATTAAAGGATTACACTGATTTTAAGATCGAAGAAAACAATCAGTGAAATCAGTGTAATCCCTATAATCCGTGTTCTGAATTATGTACGATCGCGAAACCTACGAAAAAAATGCGCTAAAAGTCTTCAAACTCTACTAGAACTTCATGGAGTGAGATATCTATAAACTGTGATGATTTTGAAAGTAGCGTGCGTAATTTTGTCTAAAGTATTGTTAGCTAAAATCCCTGTATATGCTCCACATAATCTCAGATTTTATTGACCAAAGTTATCATATCAATAACTCAGCTCCCACCTATTACTACGAAGGAATCTCTCCTCAAAATGGTGAATTACTCAGACTTCCCCGCACTCCCATAGCTAAAGAAATTGCCAAAGGTTTAATGCAGCAACTCGCAAATAATGATGATTATTCCCGCGAAGGTAAAATGTATGGCATACTCTTAGTTGAACTCCCTAATGGCGAACAACGGATACTCAAAGCCTTCTCAGGCCTTCTCAATGGTTGTCACACCATTGATGGCTGGGTTCCACCAATTCCGGGACGAGATAAAGTAGCATTAGCAGAAGCTTATACCTTAGCTGAATTAGATGCTATTAAACAAGAATTAATTACTCTAAAGCAACTTCCGCAATGGCAACAATACCAAACATTATCTAGCGAGTTTGAGCAGCAGTTAAAATTAATGAGCGATCGCCATCGCAGTTGCAAACAACAGCGACAGGAAAAACGCCAAATTCTCAGCCAAATTCTCACAGATGATGCACTTAATTTAGCTATCAATAATCTCGATAAAGAAAGTCAACAAGAGGGAATTGAACGACGGAACCTTAAACGCGATCGCAATGAGAAATTACAGCCTTTAAAGGCAATAATTGAGAATGCTAATGCACGAATCACTGAACTGAGACAACGGCGAAAAATGCTATCAAAGCAACTCCAAACTCAGATGTATGCTGCTTATAGGATCGCTAATTTTGCTGGTCAGTCTCGTTCATTACAAGAATTAATGCCAAGGGGTTTAATGCCTACGGGTACTGGAGATTGTTGTGCGCCTAAGTTACTCCACTATGCAGCGATAAATAACCTTAAACCCTTGGCAATGGCAGAATTTTGGTGGGGAAATTCATCAATAAATATGGATAAAATTCAGGGCGAATTTTATGGAGCTTGTGTAGAGCGTTGTCAGCCACTAATGGGGTTTTTATTGTCAGGATTATCTCAAAATTGTTTTTTAGAAACCTCTAAAAATCCCAGAAAAGTAGGGACACGGCATTGCCAGATCCCTACCATAACAGAAGATTTGCCAATTATTTATGAGGATGAATGGTTAATTGCAGTTAATAAACCATCAGGTTTACTTTCTGTTCCTGGTCGTTATCGCGATAGGCAAGATAGCGTTTTAAGTCGCTTGCGTCAGTTATTACCGGATAGCATGAATATTATCCCTGTCCATCGTTTAGACCTCGGAACTTCGGGGATTATATTATTAGCGCGTTCCTTACCAATTTATCGGGAATTAAGCCGTCAATTTCAATATAAATTAGTTAAAAAAGTTTATGAAGCGGTACTTTCTGGTAATGTGGTAAATGATTGTGGCGAGATTACATTACCACTCTGGGGAGATCCCGATCGTCGTCCTTATCAGCAAGTTGATATAGAGAGGGGTAAACCTAGTTTAACTCATTTTCAGGTGATGGCGAGGGAAGGAGAATACTCTCGTGTGAAATTTATACCGCTAACCGGTCGTACTCATCAAATTCGGGTTCATGCAGCAGATAAAAGAGGGTTAGGAATACCAATTTTAGGCGATCGCCTTTATGGATGTCAAGCCGATGTAAGTAGGTTACACTTGCACGCGAGGGAGCTTTATTTTCAGCATCCGCAGTTAGGAAAAAACATTAATTTAGAGGTAGAAACTCCTTTTTAATGTGAAATCAATTGTTAACTATTGCGTATAATCAATTCTAAAGTTTTGAATGAATCTCTACTATATCTCAGTAAGTTAATAGTAGAGACTCATTCAAAACTTTAGATAAACACGAAATTCTCAGTGGTAAAGTTGCCTTGAATTACAGCAATTTGATCGGAAGTACCAGCCAAGTTGATAGAATTACCAACAATAGTATAATCAGAGAGCTGCCCGTGTAACTGAATGACATCTCTGTTTTGCTGGAAATCCTGAATGAATGTAACTCCTGCTCCCTTATAATATGTATTTGTGGCATCACCGAGCACAAAAGTATCTCTACCTTGACCGCCTATCAATACATCTGTTTCATCACTTCCAGGTGTAGCACTAGATCGATCGACTCCAATCAAAGTATCATTACCACGCAAACCTGAGAGGGTATCGTTACCGCCTCCTCCTACTAAATTATTATCTTGGCGATTGCCGGTAATCACATCTACATTGGGAGTACCGACGACGTTAACGAAATTGTCTACAGTAAAATTCAGCGTGCCAATTCCAGGTAGATTGTTAACGGCTAAACTATTCGTTGACAAATCTACATTAATAGAAGCTACGCCGCTACCTGTAGAAGCATCAATGGTATTAGCCTGTCCTAAAGGAGCGGTAATGTGTTCGATACTGTTAAGGAGATCGCTACCTGCTGCACCTTTGTCTACAATACCTTTAGCCTGAAGATTAATGGCACTATTTAAGGAAAGATAGCTAACTGTATCGGTACTTTCTCCTCCACTCAAAGTATCGCTGCCAGTACCACCTAGAATGAAATTATCGGAAGCGTCCCCAGTAATATTGTCATTCCCTGATGTGGTACTAATACTATTAGCTGGTGGAGCTGGTGGAGTTTGATTTTGAGGAGGATTGGGAGGATTAGGATTGGGAGGATTTTGATTTTGAGGAGGGTTGGGAAAATTGGGGTTGGGTGGTATTTGGCTTTGCGTAATAGGATTATTGCCCGGTGCATTGGTTAAATTAGGAAATAGTGTTGCCATTGGGTAATTGCCTCAATTAGTTTTCTCAATGTGGTTAAAGAAGCTTTTTGGCTAAGGGAATGTAGTATCAATTAGCCTTTAATTGCCTCTCTATAATCATTGAGCTTGCTCAAGATGACATTTATCCCTGTATTTGAATTACAGTTTTGTAATATGGAGCAACTAACTTTTTCCTAATTGTGAGCTATACAGGACTTACGTAACGCCGCCCTCTGGGCGGTAAAAAACTACCCAGAGGGCGGCGTTAGGGAGATTAGTTATAATTACTTTGCTGGTTTCTATATATTGCGATCGCTACTCTCAACCTCCTCTGGTAATCGCCAACTCGTGAAACATCAACAGCGATAAAAAGAAATCAGCCATAAAAATCGACACCCAAGAAGTCACCACCGCCGCCGTTGCCGATCGCCCTACACCCTTCCCTCCCCCAGTCGTTGTTAACCCCCAACCGCAACCGATAATGCCAATAATCGCGCCAAAAATCACTCCCTTAACTACCACTGTCACCAAATCCCAGGGTTCCAAAAAAGTTCGCACTGATTCCAAAAACATCCCCGGAGGTAAATGGTAAAAAGTAGCCGCCGCAAACGCGCCGCCGCCAATACCCACAACCACAGAAAAAATAGTTAAAATCGGCAACATGATGCAGCAAGCTACCACACGCGGTAAGACTAAATAATCAACGGGATTTGTTTTCAGCATATAAAGAGCATCAACTTGCTCCGTCACCTGCATTTCGCCAATTTCCGCCGCAAATCCAGAACCCACCTGTCCCGCTACCACACCCGCCGTTAAAACGGGTGCTAACTCCCGACAAAATGCGATCGCAAAAGCACCTCCCACCGCCCCCACCGCCCCAAACCGAATCAATTCCCGCGCCGATTGAATCGTAAAAATCATCCCTGCAAATAGAGCAATCAACAATACCGCCCTCAGCGAACCCAACCCCACCGTTACCAAATGCTCGATCACCAGCTTGCGGCAAACCTTGCCCTTAAGCAGCCGCAACCACACCTGCCCCCCCAATAACAAGGTTACGAAAAACCGCTGAAACCATCTATCATCCAATGTTTCATCAAAGGTGCGATCGCGCCCGTCGCGGTATTTAGCCAACTCAGTTTTGACTGGGACAGATTTCTTAACTAAACCATTCTTAAAATTCAAGCTTAACTTCAACATGATGACGCTCCCCGGTAGTCTGGGTACAGCCGATGTTAATATACCTTATACCTTTGATATTAATTTATATCTTCCCAAAATTAGAGCTACTTTAGGCCAAAGACGGATGATTTTTAAGGAAAATTAATGAATTGGAGCTAGCGAAATTAATCTGGGCTTCCCATTTAATTAAAGCCTAATCTGTAGCAATTTTTACTTAAAAACTTACGAGTTACTTACGTAGCACTGCTGAGGATCGCAGTATTAAGGCCTCTATACCAGTTTTCCAGTGCGTAGGTAATGCTTTTAATCAGCAATTACCAATTAGCCATTAGCGAGCTGCTACCATATAGCGAAAAATATACTCAGCAACTTCAATATGATTGTAAGCTTTAGCTGTGGAGTCACCCCAGACGGTAACACCATGATCGCGGATTAATAAAGCGGGTATTGGTGGCGGCGAAATCGCAAATCTATCGCAAATCTCATCAGCAATTCGCGGCACTTCAAAATGATTAGTAAACAGCGGTATTGCTACCTCTGGATTCTCTTCCCACACCCCCAAACCTTTGAGCATTTCAATCGCAGGTAAAGGTAATCGATCTTCATCAGTAAATCGAGAGACTAAATTAGCCTCAATCGAGTGTACGTGATAGCAAGCTTGAGCTTCTGGAAAAGATTTGTAAATTGCCTGATGAATACTGGTTTCAGCAGAAGGACGACAATCTGAATGCGGTTGCTCGATAATTTTACCATCTACATTCATACGAATAAAATCTTGCTCTGTTAATTGTCCTTTTGCACGGCCACTAGCTGTAATCCAAAAGCTACCGTCAGTCAAACGAGCGGAAAGATTACCAGCAGTACCAACCATCCAACCGCGATTATAAAAGTGGCTTGCTGCTGCAATTAAACTTTGTCTTAAATCACTATTCATTGTTAATTGTTGGTTGTTAGTTGTTGGTGGTTGGTTGCTTATACTAATTCTCTAAATACTTGAAATAGGTAATTTAGCTATATAATAGCTTAACAGTTCAGGACTTACACACCCAACCAAAGAAACCGGGTTTTTTGACGAAAATACTTCGTTTTGACACCCAGATTCTCTCAAAAACCCGGTTTCTAAGACTCTCTGTGTAAGTCCTACAGTTAACAGTTAACAGTTAACAGTTAACAATTAGCAATTAACTCCATCGCTGGGATAAACTCTCAATTACATCAAAAAAATCATTCCAGTATATGTAAGATTTCTGCTCCTTGTCCAAATATTCCGCCAAGCGATCCCGCGCAAAGACCACAGGCGCAACCCTAGCCATATTCAAATCCGTCACCGAATCTCCAATTGCCACCTGCTCATCAGCCTCATACAGCCCCATTACCCGCACCTTAGAGACAAGTTCCGTATCCCCTTCAAACTCAGAACACACTTTCAGGTGAGAGCCGCTAGGGTCTAAATCTACCGCATAAATAGCTTCTGTACGAGCCGCCAAATCGCCCATCACTGTCTCTACCATCACCCGAATACCACCTGAAACTACCACAAAAGGTACTTCGCGATCCTTAAGAAAATCTAGGAGTTCTACTAATCCGGGCCGCATTAACTTCCCTTGAGAAAACTCGATAATCTCCTGATAACGTTCCGAAGGAATAGACTCTAATAACTGTCGGACTCCTGCCCGCAGCGTCAGCCTTCTAGCGTACATTTCTGGGATTAGTTGAGCCGACAACTCCGGTGCGAAGTGCTTTAGCATCCCGACAAAAGTTTCCTCAATGGCGATCGTACCGTCAAAGTCACAGAAGACCACTCGTTTCAGTTGATTGGAAGTTAGAGATATTTGTCGGTCATTAGTCATAATTAATCGTACCCTGCAAGAATGCCAAGGGATTACAGAATTAATCGTACATTATTCCCATACCGTTACAGTCAACCGCCCACAATTAAACAGTTAAACAGTTAAAATCTTTTTAGTTTTGGTCAGAGTCGGTAGGCAGACAAATTAAATTATCATCTTGGGTATAAATCAAACCTTTGGAGCGCAATTTGCCCATTAAGCGCGTCACTGTCACTCGTGTAGAACCGATCGCACTGCCAATTTGAGCATGAGTTAAAAGCCAAGGCAAACGGTAGCCCCGGACTAGATCGGGATCTGCTTCATTAATGTAAGGTTCGCCAAATTCCTCGATCAGCAAAGTTAGAAATCCGTACAATCTGTCAAGAGTTCGCCGTTGGCCTAATGTACTGAGCCATAAAAGTTTTCGCTGATGCTGATAGCGAAAGGCATCTAAGACTTCCCGGCGGAAGTGGGGCCAGTTGTCTAGATCGTGCCAATACATCCACAGTACATTTGTTTGGTCAGTATGGGCGTAAGCTTGGAGTGTAAAAGGCGACTGAGCTACGAGTTCAAAGGGTTGACCTGCACCCACGAAGCCTAAAAAAGCTTCTTCAGGATTGCGACGCGGGGATTTTTTGGTACCGCTGGCGCTGATTAGGGAAGATCCTACCAGTCGGATAGAACCGCGCTCTACTAAATATAGCAAGCCGGGTCTGGCAGGAATCCGCTCGTCTTTGTTAAAAGTTCGATAGCGGTAGTGTTCTTGTGCCCAGTCTATAATGCGCTGCCAAGTTAAAAAAGGTCGATTGCTGTCTGAAGTTGTGGAAGTTGTTTGCATAAAAGGGATGTTGGGAGATATATCCACAAGGGACGAATATGGCACGCCCCGCTGTGTCGGGAAGTTAGATACTCAAATGCTCAGAACTTGCGATCGCGATCGCGATACATCTGACTATGTAAGTCTGAGGTGGAATTTCAATGTAGCAAAAAATACATCGCAATGGTTAAGTTGAGGAGACAGTTTGGTTTGATGTAGATATACCGAATACAAAAAAACTGTAAGAGTGCCCATCACTTAGATATCCTGCTACACAGAAGTACAGAGGCCTCACGGAGGTTAAAGTTAGCTGTAAGACGTACTTAAGTAGGTCTAGGGAAATCCTAAGTAATCCCTCTTTTGTCACTTCGGGGAGAGGATAAGACTATAAAGCAGCAGTCCGATCTGGTGTATGATAGAGCCACATCATCGGTAATATGTATGGGTCGTCTTACCAATCGGGCTTTTGATATCCTACGGGCAGAAGTTGATCGATGTGCCGCCGCTGAAAGTTTCGGGGGTCAAGTGCAGCAGCAAATTGTGATGAAGCGGTTAGAAAAACTGCGATCGCAATCAGGGACTTTTGCTTCGGGGGAAGAATTACGCCAGACGGTGAAAGATATATTTCCCAATTTTAGTAAGAAGGCGATCGATGCAGCAGCCAAAGCCAATCGTCCAGCGGGGATATTAAGTAAAATAGTTTGGGTCGGTACTTTTGTAATTGGGGCGGCTGGTTTTATTTCCGTACTCAATCTGCCTTTTCCGATGATTAGATGGCCAGTAGCGAAAACAGCACCGATATTATTGTTACCTAGCTACATTAGCATGGATTACAACTATCGGCAAGCGATCGCTAAAGTCGAACAAGCAGATCAACTTGTTAATAAAGCTACGGCCAGTGCCGATTTCGATTTAGGGGAAATTAAAGCTAAAGAAGCACAAAAACATCTCGACGCTTTACCCGTTTGGTTTTTAGGATATTATCCTAGAGCCTACTGTACTTTTTTTGGTTGTACTTGGCGATTTACCTTCGATGAATTTGAAGCTGCACGCAAAAATATAGGGCGCATGGAAGCCCAAATTTTCCAGCAGAAAAATGCCCTAACTCAGCTAACTAAAACAGAACAAGAACTTAATACAGCCAAACAACAATATCAGCAAGCAAAAACAGCCCCAGATCGACAAAAAGCTAGTGCAGCTTGGCAAAGTGCAATCGATCGATTGGATGAAATTCCTAACGAAACTTTGGCAGGAGAAATGGCAGAGAAAAAACTGCAAGCTGCTAAAAGAGACTTTCAAGAAGTTGGTGGTGTCGCTACTGGAAGTCAACTTACTGATAATTTAATTGAAGCAGCAAAAGAATTTGGGATGTCAGCCGCAGTTGCTTCTCAAAATCCACCCCATTCTGCCGAAAAATGGGAACAAATAGCAGATTTATGGCAAGAATCTATCCAGCGACTTGAGCAAGTGAGTTCCGATAATCCCGGTTATCTTGATGCTCAAAATAAATTAGCTCAATATAAAACAAATTTGGGGACTGCACAGTTAAGGCAGAAGATTGAGCAACAATCGGCGGAGGCTTTAAATGAGGCAAAATCAGCGATTGCAGATTGGCAAAATTTAGCTCTTTCTGAGAGTCCAGATCGCGGTAACTTAGTTGGTAAACTGCGCGAAATAATTAACAAGTTGGAAAATATAAAACCTGGGACAACTACATATTTAGAAGCTCAAAAACTGCTACAATTTGCTAAGAAAAAGCAGCAGGAGTTGCAGAGGTAAAAGACGACTTATTTCTCTGGAAATTTATATTTTTTGGGCGAACTACACAGGAGACAAAAGCACAGAGTATGTTTTCAGATATTCAAAATCATTGGGCGAAAGAATGTATACTCCAATTGGCGGAACGATCGCTCGTTAAAGGCTATAGTGACGGCAAATTTCGCCCGGAAGCGCCCCTCACCCGTGCCGAATTTGCTTCCTTGATGGTTGGCGCTTTTGGCAAGTCTCCAGATGTACAAAAAGCAGTTAATTTTAAAGATGTTCCTAAGAATCACTGGGCTTGGCAATTCATTCAAACAGTTTCTAAAAAGAGATTTTTTAGCGGTTATCCCGATGGAACTTTTCGGCCAGAACAGCCTATTTTGCGCGTGGAAGCTATTACAGTGATTGCATCTGCGCTCAATTTACCAAGCCCTAAATTGCCAGAAGTAACTTTAAAGGATGCCTTCGATGATGCGGCTGAAATTTCCAATTATGCTAAAAATGTGATGGCAGCAGCAACTCAAAGAGCGATTGTGGTCAACTATCCTAATGTTAGAAAGCTTAGACCCAATCAAAACGCTACCAGAGGTGAAGTAGCTGCTTTATTGTGCAGGGCCTTAAGAATTTTGGTCGTTGTGCCAAAAAAATACATTGCTGTCAGCATTGCAGGTACTACAACACCGCGTCCTATCTTTGGTCGCACCCCCGAAATCATAGAAAGTTACTTTGGAATTCCCATAGACGGGACATCTGGAAGTAATTATGCTTCACCAGCTTATGCTTCAACAGCTATTGAACGTTTTTGCTGTACGGATTTTATTGGAAATACATATTTTTCGGTAGGGTTTGAAAACGGCAAAGCTGTGAGGATAGGTTTTGACCTGGGTGATTTTCAGCAGACTAAAATTAGTATAGATCCTAAAAAAGTATTTGAGTATGTCTTTGGCTACCAGCCCCCTACTTGGAAATCTATGAAAGATCCATATACTCTGGACGGAGGCTTTTTAAATTTTGATTATTGTTTAGGAGATGGAGTACGACTATTTTGGATGGATTATGCAGGAGAAGCAATAGTTAGCACTGTGTTATCCTATGATTCCGCCTGTGAGCCTCCTTACAATTAGCAATTAGCAATTAGCCATTAGCAATTAGCCATTAGCAATTAGCCATTAGCAATTAGCAATTAGCCATTAGCAACTACCAAGTCGGATCGAAATTAAGATTTACTGTCATTTGTTCGCGTCCTCTGGGAACTCCTGCGATACAAGCACAAATGATATTACCGCCATCAACTTCTACCTCACAGGCGTGACAGGAACCCATTAAGCAACCTGTAGGAATGCAAACTCCCGCGCGTTCGGCCACATCCAGCAAAGCTTCTCCTGCCTCAGCTTCAATTGTTATATCATCTGGTAAGAAATGAATTTTCATTTTCTAAGCAACTTATTGACTAACAACCAACAACTAACAACTAACAACTAACAACCAACAACTAACAACTAACAACTAACTAACTCAAAACGTGCTTTAAATCCAAGTGACTTTCAATTGTATCTGCGAGAGAATCTAAAAGAGCTTCCCGCTGTTCGCGATAGTTAGGGATGCCAGTAGGTAAAGCTTGTAAACCTCTTTGTTGGCGCAAATGATTTAACCAAGAACGCCGCCAAGCGCCATTATCAAAAATACCGTGTAGATAAGTACCCCAAACTGATTGAGAATTATTAATAACCCCTAAACCAGTGTCGTCAAACAGGGGTTTAGTCATATCAGCCTGTAGCAATTGAGTTCGTCCTTGATGAATTTCATAACCTGCAACAGGTAAACCAGGTTGCGGATAATTGGAAGTTACTACTCGCTGACGCGCAATTTTCATCGGAGCCATGATGGTTTTTAGGGGCAATAATCCGAGTCCATCGCATTGTCCTATTTCGCCTTCAATGCCATCTGGATCTGTAAGAACTTGTCCTAACATTTGAAAGCCTCCGCAAATTCCCATGACTGTACCCCCTGCACTCATATAGTTTTTAATAGCATCTGCCATACCAGTTTGTCGGAGTACGATCAAATCAGAAATTGTCGTTTTAGAACCAGGGATAATCACCGCATCAGGGTATCCCAAGGAGTCTTTAGGGTTAATATATTTTACTGTTACTGTAGATTCTGATTCTAGGGGGTCAAAATCTGTAAAATTAGAAATTCTAGGCAGGCGGATGATAGCAACAGTAAGATCGGAATGGGAATTGGTAGAGCGCCGCTCTAGTAAAGTTAGGGAATCTTCGGCGGGGAATACTTCATCTATCCAGGGAATAACGCCAGCTACGGGAATACCTGTGCGCTCTTCTAACCACGTAATACCGGGCTGTAAAATTGAGCGCTGGCCTCGAAATTTATTAATTACAATGCCCTTAATTAAAGCTCGTTCCTCTGGTTCTAGCAACTCTAAGGTACCGACGACGTGAGCAAAAGCTCCACCTCTGTCAATATCAACTACTAGCAGGGTTTTAGCTTGGAGATGTTTAGCTACCCGCATATTAGTTAAGTCGCGATGTTTAAGATTAATTTCCGCAGGTGAACCAGCTCCTTCACAAATCACCAAGTCAAATTCGTGTGATAAAAATTCGAGGGATTCTTGGATTGCTTGCCAACCGATATCAAAAAATTGTTCGTAGTATTGGGCCGCTTTGACATTGGCTACGGCGCGGCCTTTGATAATAACTTGGGAAGTCATATCTCCTTGCGGTTTTAATAAAATTGGGTTCATTTCTACCCAAGGGGCAATCCCAGCCGCCCAAGCTTGTACCGCCTGAGCGTAGCCAATTTCGCCGCCATTAGCTGTAACATAGGAATTCAAGGCCATATTTTGACCTTTAAAGGGAGCAACGCGCCAACCACGACGAGATAGAAGCCGACATAAAGCGGCGACGAGTAGAGATTTTCCTGCGTGGGAGGTGGTACCCACAACCATAATTGCTTTCATAAATAGTTAACCTAGCTATTAGTTATTAAGTGGTAAATTCTCGGCAAAGGAATTTAAAGATTTGACTATCTCAATTATAAGCGCTAGGGAGTTAAAAATTAATAATTAACAACTCGGAATTGACGCACTTGTACCATTGCATAGATGAATGCGTCAAAAGCGGTCGATCCCTATACTTAAACTAAAAGGGTAGTCGCAGCCAACGGCTTAAGGTATTGTAAATGCGATCGCGCCAAGAAGGGGGCGGTAAAATGTCTCCTTGCTGTTGGAATTTCTCGATCAGTTGGCGACCTAATGGGGTGAGACGGAAACTATCGGTGATTCCCTGTCCATCTACTTCTCGCCGCAGTACGCCGACTTGGATTAGCCAAAGTAGGGAGTTTTCGGCGGTTAATTCTGATAGGGGCGATCGCGTATAGCCGCTTTCAACACCGGGATGTGATGCGATCGCGCCGAGAAAAACGCTGGTTTGGCGCATTGTCTTGAATAATTGTAATTGAAAAGGAGCACAGCGGATCGCGCGATCGGCTCTTTCTACGGTGCGGCTGGGGTAATTAATAGATTTAAGTTGTGAGGAGGGGATAAAAGTCATTGATTTGCCTGGAATTAGGTATTATATTTTTTATTATTACCGATTTTAAAGCCAAAAAGGAAACGCTGCGCGATACTCCCAAAATTAACCTCCTATAGGATTAATCTAGAAAATCTATTATTCTATATTATGACAGATTAGACAAGTTCGGCTGTAAAAATAATTCTCAGATCGCCACTGTCTACTTCACAGAATCCCAAAATCAATTAAACTATCCTTATAAACCACAAGAAGAAGAAAACTATGACCTTACCAGTTGGGTGTGCTGCTCCTCCTTTTACTGCCAAAGACACAAACGGTAACACCGTTTCCCTCTCCGACTTTGCCGGTAAAACCGTAGTCTTATATTTCTACCCCAAAGACGATACTCCCGGCTGCACTAGAGAAGCCCAAAGTTTCAAAGCCGCCCACACCCAATATCAAGGTAAAGATATGGTAGTGCTAGGTGTTAGCCGCGATAACGAAAGCTCTCACAAACTCTTCACGGAGAAATACGGTTTACCTTTCACCCTATTAGCCGATGTTGATGGGGCAATTACTAAAGCTTACGATGTCGAGAAAGGTGATTATTCTAAGCGTGTCACCTTTGTCATCGACAGCACCGGCAAAATCACTCAAGTTTATGAAGGTGAAACGCTCAAAGTAGATACTCATGCTCAAGATATCTTAGCTGCAATTAGCTAATTTCTAGTAATTTTTCAACCGTAACGCCACCCTGCTTATTTTACCGCCCAGAGGTGGCGTTACAATAATAATAAAAGTATCAACTCCAAACCTCAGTTAAATCTAAAATAAACCCAGGTAAGACATCTTCCCCTGACAAAATAGAAGGACTATCCAGCACTTCCACAACCATAACGGTCTCTCCATATCTAGATTTCTATTCCCTGTCTCGCTTCCCGTCGGTGGCATCACTATCAATTCTCCGGTAGCAGTTCGTTCTAATTGTAAATCTTGATTTGCTTGCGCTAACTCAAAAAATTGTTCGTGAGTAACTGTAAGTGTTACTGTTGTTGGGATATTGACTGCAATAGCTTGCATAATGTTTACTGGTGTCATAGTTTTGTCCTAAAATTGACCCAATGCTTTCAGCTCCATCCAAATTGTACAAAATTTCAATCTAAAGCTGCTCAGCAGACGTAAAGTTAGTATGGGCAGTTTTGTTAAAGCTTGTACAATAGGTGCCGCCCTTGTATGCTAAGGCAGAAGGCAGCTATGCTGAAGGCAAAAGGAAAATGCAATAAAATCAATGGTTTTAGCAATTAAAAACATCCTCATCACCTTAGCAGTTGCGATATCTGCAAGCTAAACAATAAAAATCCCGAAAATTATACCCTACGCTAATTGACAAATATGAGCAGTGTAAGTTATTTAGGCCCCAAAGAAATTGCAGTCAATCAAGGAAGCGTCCTTGTTGGCACTTTTGACCCTAGTTTAGTATCAGCCATTTCTCTAGTAGCCGAAGATAAATATCCGCTTCCCATTACGATCAACGGAACGTTAGGCATCTGGTATTCTAGTTTAGAAAAAGGACTCAATCAAATAGGGATTCGCAGCCTCCGCCTCAAAGGAACTAACAAAGCTGGTCAAGTTATTAGCGAACAGGTAATTAAAATTTTAGTTGCCAATGCTACATCCAATGAGCCAATTATCAACGCGATTCCTCTGAGAGAAACCTTCTTTAAAATTAAACCAGCCGACAGCATTAGCTTGACTCAGCAACAAAAAATTCCCGTCCCAGCAGGTCAAACTTATCAAGTAAAAAGTTATGAGTTTACTAATGGTCATCTAAAAGTAGAACTGAGCAATCCAATTTCTCCTATCGGCAAAATTGGCTACTTCTACGAACTGCACTTACTCCTAACTAAAGGTTCACAAATTCTCAGCTTTAACCAATCTAGCTTGCCAACCCCCCCGTCAGGGACGCAGTTATTGTGGATAACTAAAACTACAAAAATCAAACTTTATCCCGAAGATTCTTCCAGTCTAGGGCAAAGTCAGCAAGTAGAAATCGGTCAAGGTGAAACTTACACAATTCTTGGCTACGCCTGTATTGAAGATCATTTTCGAGTCACCTTATCTCAACCTATACCAGGGTTTGGAAATTCTGGATACCTCTACTGGCCGCACGTCCAAATCTTACAAGAAGGCAAATCAGTAGTCTTCAATCAAAATGCGACGACCTTAACAGTTCTCAACACCACTCCTTTCAAAAAGCAACCTATAGATTCTTCTAAACTCAAACTAGAAGACAAAACTACTCTGCCAGCGGGCATGATTTATGGAGTTTCTAGCTACAGCCTTGGAGACGGACATATCAAAGTTTCACTAACAGAAAACCTGCCGAATTTTGGCAATACTGGTTATGTCTATGCTGACTTTGTACAGCTAAGTCGTGGAGGCCAACCCTTCAATCCTGCTCCTAATTTAACTTATACTGGGCCGAGAGAAGTTTTGGTCAACCAGCAAACTCAATTAACCGGTACTTTTGACCGCCGCGAATCAGTTAGGGTTAGTGTGGTAGCAGAAGATAAATATCCCCTCAATGTTGCGATCAATAGCAATGCAGGCACTTGGCAAGTCTATTTACCCAAAGGATTTAGTACCCCTGGTTCTCGCTGGTTAAGAGTGAAAGCTACTAACAGTAAAGGGAACGTTACTGGCAGTCAGATCGTTTATATTACAGTCACTTCCGATCCCTTAACTGTAGGGCAATCTTTAAAACTGCAAATCCTCAAAGATACATTATTTAAAGTAGCGCCGATTGATTCTTCTTTGCTCGATAGACAGCAAAAAATTCTTGTCAAAGCTGGTCAGACTTTTACTGTTAGTAAATATGGATTAGTTGACGGCCATTTAAAGGTATTGCTCGATTCTACAATCGCACCTATTGGAAATTTTGGCTACTTTTACGAGCCCGCCGTTCAGCTTAGTAAAGGCTCAAAAACCTTGAAGTTCGACATTGCCGATATCCCCGACACGCACCTGACTGCCCAGATGTTGGTAACGCGAACAACTCAGATTAAAGCTAGTCCTCAAGATTCATCCAATCTAGCAGCTAATCAAAGTGCTGAATTAATTTTAGGTAGCACTTATCCCATTACTGGTTATGCCTGTGTTTCCGGCCACTTTCGCGTCACTTTAGCCGAATCAATTCCGGGTTTTGGGAATGTTGGATATATCTATTGGCAACACATTC
This sequence comes from Kamptonema animale CS-326, assembly GCF_028330895.1. Classification (NCBI taxonomy): domain Bacteria; kingdom Bacillati; phylum Cyanobacteriota; class Cyanophyceae; order Oscillatoriales; family Microcoleaceae; genus Kamptonema; species Kamptonema animale. The sequence continues at coordinate 24,266 of NZ_JAQMUA010000322.1, forward strand.
AAATTAAGCGAGATGGCAAGGTTATAACTTTTGATACCGACGCAATCACGATGACCATGATGCAAACTACTGTGTTCAAAAAAAGACCAGTAGATGCTGTAAGTTTAAGCGATTCAGAGAAAGTAACGCTGCCTTTAGGTCGAGTTTACGGAGTAGAAAGTTATGGGATAGATGGCAATCATTTAAAAGTTTCCCTCACAGAAGAATTGCCTAACTTTGGGAATACGGGTTATATATTTCCCAGTTATGTTGTGTTTAAGCGTGGAGATAAAACTTTCAATCCGATTCCAAATTATGTGGAATTGAATGTAGCTTATTTTTCGCAGCGCGATAATCCCCGTTTTTACTGGTCTACTTGCAATGTCACATCGATCGCAATGGTGCTTTATTATTATGGCGCGCGCTCTAAGGGGGGCGGCGATTTCGTAGATGAGTTGTTGCAGTGGTGTTTCAACTACGCGGGGCAAGGTTCTCAGACAGATCATAGCGTACTATCGGCAATGATCCGGGCCTACGGATTCAAGACAAGTTTTAGCACGACTCGCGGTTGGTCGGAGCTTAAGTCAGAATTAATTAATCGGCGGCCAGTGGTATTAGCGGGTAGTTTTACCGCCACGGGCCATATTTTGACCGTCATCGGCTACACTTCGACTGGTTATATCGTCCAAGATCCTTGGGGTAATGCTCTGACTGGTTATAGCGATACCGAGGGCCGAAAATTGCTCTATCCCTACAGCTATCTAGATCAAGTCGCTGGGCCTGATGGTAATATCTGGGCGCATTTTATCAGTCGGTAAAGTTTTATTACAAAAATCGGCATTTCGCGTAAAACCGAGGAGGTTCTGGAGATATAGATATAGTGAAGGTCAAATCCTGAAGGCCTCCAATAAGTAGATGTTGACAGTACAAACCTGCCTGAAAAGGCGGGTTTTTTATTGTTTAGACTGATCTGATAATTTTTCTAAACCTTTCTTCACTTCGAGTCCTATACAAGCTACAGTTAATAGGTTTTTGTGAGAATTGATATTCTTTAGTATGGTCTACATTCTAATATCTGTCGTGTGCTAAACTGGTACAGCATATAACAAAATGCTGAGCGCTTATCGAATTTAGAGGCTGGATTGTGACCATTAACTACCGAGTTGCAGAAATTACCGATATCACTATCCTTTTAGAACTTATTAAAGAATTTCATGAAAAAGAAAAATTAGCCTTCGATGAAAAACTAGATGGCAATGCCTTAGCAATTTTTTTAGCTAATGCCTCTTGGGGACAAGTGTGGCTAATTCAGCAAGAAGATGAGGCGATTGGCTATATGATTTTGACGCTAGGTTACAGTTTGGAATACCGAGGACGAGATGCCTTTATTGACGAGTTTTACCTTCGCCCCAAGCATCGCGGACAAGGTATTGGAACTCAGATGTTAGCATTTGCAGAGGAAACCTGCCGAGTTTTGGGAGTCCAAGCACTTCATCTAGAAGTAGACTTTGAAAATCCCGATGCACAGCGTCTTTATCACAGAGTCTGTTATCAACGTCATCACCGTTTTCTGATGACTAAAATTTTGCCAGTCCCTTGATTATAATTCGTTATAGAGTAGTTGAAAATTGACTTTTAATTTTCGATCCTTACTTAAAATCCAAATCTGTTACACCATCCCATCCTTCAGGAACTCCATATTGTTGATATTTTTGACAGCGTTTTACATAAAGCATAGCTGCTTTATCTTGAGAATTAATTTGTAAAACCTCTTGAAATATTCCCTGCGCTTCTTCAAACTGCTGCTGATAGTAAAGAAATACTGCTACTTCAAAACGTGCCTGAGTTTGTGTTTTTAATTGTTTGATATTTGCCGGATCTCCATCATAAACTTCAAACACTGCCACCGCCGATTTTTTGCCTTTGACCATTACCCGATCCAAAAATCGGAAGCATTGTTCTTGAGAATAGTCAAGACAACAAAGAGTGTTATGGCTGATTAAAATTCCTGCTCCATAGAGCTTAGTTAAACCTTCCAAACGAGAAGCCAAATTCACAGCATCAGCAATTACTGTTGTTTCCATACGTTCTGACTCGCCAATGGTTCCTAGCATTAAGTTACCTGTATGTAAACCAATGCCTATAGCAATAGGAACCGTATTTTCTTGTTGCCTTTGTTTATTATAAATTGCTACTTGTTTTTGCATCGCGATCGCAGCTTGCACTGCATCATTAGCCGACTCAGGAAATAAAGCCATAATCGCATCGCCAATATATTTATCAATAAAGCCCTTATGCTGGCGAATAACTGGACTGACTTGACTGAGATAGGAGTTAATAAAATTAAATGTTTCTTGAGGTGTCATTGATTCTGACAAGGTAGTAAATGAGCGGATATCAGAAAACATTACTGTCATTTCTTGCTGGACTTGATCTCCAATTTGGACATCAATAATGCTTTCTTTCTCTAAAAACTTTAGAAAATTACGCGGCACAAATCTACTATAAGCTAAAGTCAGTTTGGCAAGAGAGATATGGGTTTTAATCCTGGCCAGCATTTCTTGTTTTTGAATCGGTTTAGAAAGATAATCATTTGCTCCTGATTCAAATCCCTCCACGATATCTGCCACTTGATTTTTAGCCGTGAGCATGACAATGGGTAATTCATAAGTCGGAAAGCGAGCGCGGATTTTTTGACACACCTCATAACCCGTCATTTGCGGCATCATCAAATCGAGTAAAATCAAGTCGGGGATAAAACCATTTTCCATTGCTGTCAAAGCTTCTTGTCCGTTACTAGCTTCGGTAATAGCGTAATTATAAAGCGAGAGATTATTGATTAGTACCTGACGATTAATCGGTTCATCATCTACAATCAAAACTTTAAACTGTTTCTCGTTACTAATTTTTGGATCTAAGTTTTTACTGGTAATTGATGTCAGCAACTCTAAATCGGGATTGTATTTACTAGCATTTATTTGGGGTGTAGATTCAGCTTTAACAGTGGACGCTGGTAGAGTAAAGGTAAATTGCGAACCCAATCCAAGTTGAGATTTAACATTAATTTTACCTCCGTGCAATTCTACCAGTTGTTTAGTCACAGCTAACCCTAGTCCTGTACCACCATATTCTCTAGCCGTAGAGCCTTCTGCTTGTTCAAAGGATTCAAATATTCTGTCAAATTTATCGGCAGGAATACCAATTCCTGTATCAGATACAGTAATAGCTAATTGGTAATTAGCAGTGGGTAATTGGGAATCGGTAATTGGTAATTGTTCAGAGCCTATTACCACTTCTGCTGACACTGTAACAGTACCAACAGGGGTAAATTTAATAGCATTGCCTACCAGGTTATGCAGTATTTGTTGCAGGCGATCTTCGTCGGCTGCTGCGGGGGGAAAATCAGCAGCAATAGCATTGATTAATTGTAAGTCTTTTTGATCGGCTAGGGGCTGGCTAAGCGTTAAAACTACATTGGTAACTGCCCGCAAATCTATAGGTTTTAGCCGTAGTTCTAAGTTATTATGCCTGAGTTTTGAGAAGTCGAGAATATCGTTAACTAGGTTAGCTAGACGGCGACCACTAGAGGCAATTAAAGTAAGGTTAGCTTGTGTACTTTGGGGAAGTTCTCCAGTAGCACCATCAATTAGAGATTCAGCAATACCAATGATACCATTAAGAGGTGTACGAAGTTCATGAGAAGTGTTAGCAAGAAATTCATTTTTAAGCTTGTCGAGGTCTTTTAAGTCTTCGTTTTGCTTCTCTAAGGCAGCAAAGGATTCTTGGAGTTGCTTTGCCATGCTATTAAATGAATTTGCTAGTTTTTCGATTTCTATAATATTCGTAGGTTCAATGTTCTGCTCTAACTTACCTGTTGCAACTTCTGCGGAGGCTTGAGAAACTTTTAGAATAGGGCGCGTAATCCAACGAGCTGTAAGAATACCGACAATAATTGCCACTATCAAAGTAGCAATACATAGCAGGAGACTGGTACGAGTATTGGCATCAATCTCTGCGGTGAAGTCTGATTCTGGTACAACCACGATAACTAGCCAATTTAAAACACCTAATTCATCTTGAAAGGGGGAAACTTGTAAAAACTGTTTCTCACCATTGAAAAGAAATTCCATTTGTTGAGGTCGATCGATTTTATTTAAATCGCCAAATTGTCTTAATAAATATTGAGTGGTTTTTTGTGTTAAAGTATCGCCGACTTTCTCAGCATTAAGTCGTTCAACTTTACCATCATTAGAGAGAATAAAAGGTTCTTTGATACTGGAACTGGCTACTAAAAGCCCGTTGCGTTCGATCACAAAAGTCTTCCCTGATTTACCAATAGTAAAGCTGTGAAGAAAGTCACTAATTTGTGAAAGGGAAAGATCGGTAAGAAAAACGCCCTGAAGCTCTCCTGTACTGTTGTAGAAGGGGGATACTGCTGAAAGATCCAGCCTTTTACCTAATGCCGATGGTTCAATCGTGCTCCAAGTTTGTTTGCCCGCACTAACAGCAATTTTATACCAGTCGCGAGTCCGAGCATCATAATTGGGTCTTTCTCGAATAAGGTTGAGGCGTTCGCCTTGATTATCGACCGCATATCTGCGAATAGCATTACCTGTGATTTCATTGGCTACAACTGTATATTTTTCCGCTTTATTAGCTCCTACAAATTCTCCTTTTGCATTGGCAAAAGCCATCGTTCCAATATTTGTATCCAGAAATTGGCTTTGTAGCCAGAAATAACGCTCCATTTGGTCAAAATTACTAGGATCTAGTAATTGTTGGCGAATGGTGTTGATATGAATTTGCTGAATTAAATGAGGTTTTGCCAAGTAATTTCTGAGGTGAACTTGGACGCGGGCAACTACTTCACGTCGTAGCTGACTGGCAACATTGTTGACAGCTTTCTGTCCGTTGCGGAAGGAAAGATAGCCCACGAGTCCAACAGCGGCAACTATTTGCAGGACGAAGGGTACGACTAGCGCCGTGCGGAGACGGAATTTGCGGGTGGGGTGGCTCATAGGGGCGCAAGGAAGATGATACTGGAGCTTATGATGCAGTATAACTCTATTGATTTAGGGACTGCCGCAATTTATAAATTCCTTAGTCGTGCTAGATAAATTATTCTGATCGTTTAGCGAGCAACAATTGGTGTAAAGTTCTTAAATATAGATGTGACATTCTATAGTGGGTTTGAATTGGATATCTAGTGCTAGCAAATTAGCCATAAGCAATTCGCAATTCTGTACTTATTCAAGTCAAACCCGCTATATCTCACTGCTATAAATTGTCTGGACTCACTACTTTTTAGTTGTAGAAGATGCAAATTACCAATAAGATTCATTTCCGAAATCTTCAAGGTGATATCTTTGGTGGTGTCACTGCTGCCATTGTTTCTTTACCCTTAGCTCTCGCCTTCGGGGTTGCTTCTGGTGTTGGCCCTGTGGCGGGTCTTTATGGTGCGGTTTGTGTTGGTTTCTTTGCTGCACTTTTTGGTGGGACACCTACCCTAATTTCTGAACCCACTGGCCCAATGACAGTGGTGATGACTGCGATTGTTAGTTCTCTAATTGCTGCTAGCGATCCAAAAACTGGCTTGGCAATGGCTTTTACCAGCGTAATGTTAGCGGGAATTTTCCAAATTATTTTTGGAGTTTTTCGCTTAGGTAAATATATTACGTTGATGCCCTACAGCGTAATTTCTGGCTTTATGTCAGGGATTGGGGTAATTTTAATTATCCTACAAATTGCCCCATTCTTGGGACAAGCTACCCCCAAAGGTGGGGTGTTGGGAATATTACAAAATTTCCCTCAATTGTTTGCTAATATCAATCCTGTTGAGACAATCTTAGGGCTGATGACGATAGCAATTATCTTTTTGATGCCCAAAAAATTAAAACGCTACGTCCCCCCACAATTAGTAGCTCTAATTGTGGGGACGGTTGTCTCATTGACGGTATTTGGGGATGCAGATATTCGCCGCATTGGGGAAATTCCCGTCGGATTACCAACTTTGCAACTGCCAACTTTTACAGCAGCACAAACTACTAGCATTTTTGTCAATGGCTTAATGTTAGGAATTTTGGGTTGTATTGATACACTGTTAACGGCAGTAATTGCTGACAGTTTGACCCGTACAGAACATGATTCTAATAAGGAGTTAATTGGTCAAGGAATTGCCAATCTGGTTTCAGGAATCTGTGGCGGTTTACCCGGTGCAGGGGCGACAATGGGTACGGTAGTAAATATTCAGACTGGTGCAAAAACAGCCTTATCTGGGATAACTCGTGCTTTGGTGCTATTAGTTGTAGTCTTGGGTGCGGCGAAACTCACCGAACCAATTCCGATGGCAGTTTTAGCAGGAATTGCCCTAAAAGTGGGGATTGACATTTTAGATTGGAGCTTTTTGAAGCGCTCGCACCAAGTATCAGTTAAGGGTTCCATAATTATGTATGGAGTCTTATTACTAACCGTGTTTGTTGATTTGATTGTTGCTGTTGGGGTGGGAGTGTTCATTGCCAATATCTTAACAATCGATCGTCTCAGTGAGCTACAAGCACAAGAAGTTAAAGTGATTAGCGATACTGACGATAATATTCTTCTAACTCCTGAAGAAAAGCAGTTGTTGGATCTAGCAAAGGGACGGGTACTGTTATTTTACCTGAGTGGCCCGATGATTTTTGGAGTCTCGAAAGCAATTTCGCGCGAACACAATGCCATCAATAGTTGTGATGTTGTGGTTATGGATATTAGTGATGTACCAATGATGGGAGTAACGGCATCTTTGGCAATAGAAAATGCCATTAAAGATACTATCGAGCAAGGCCGTAAAATCTTGATCGTAGGTGCAACTAGCAAAGTGAAGCAACGCCTAGACAAATTTGGTATTACTCAGATGGTTGGTGTGGATAACTTTCTACAAAATCGCACAGAGGCTCTTCAGAAAGCGGTTTTGCTTGTTAATATCTAGCAGCGGAAAAGGCTGATAGATAGTTAAGTAAAGAAATCGGGTTTCTGTGAAAAATAGAAGAGGATCGATCGGATATTACAAAGAAACCCGATTTCTAGTTTCTCTAGAAAGATGAATAAGTTAGAATAGCTCTGCTACTATTATGTTTCCCCAACACCCTGCATTTTTTGCTGAGCAAGTAAAGCTTTAGCTTTTTGCCACAATTTTTCTAATTCTTCGATGCTATAATCTGAAAGTGGGCGATCGCAAGCTGCTTCGACTTGACTAAATCGCTTCACAAAGCGATGATTAGTTTCCTGCAAAGCTACTGAAGGATCTAAGTCATACCACCGAGCAATATTAATTAACGCAAACATAATATCGCCTAATTCTGACTCTTGGCGGGATTTATCTTCATGCTCAATAGCATATTCAAATTCTGCTATTTCTTCCCTAAATTTATCCCAAACTCCCTCAACATTCTCCCATTCAAAGCCGACTGCGGCCGCTTTTTTAGAAATTTTCATAGTGGCAGAAATTGGCGGCAAAATTCTAGCAATGCGACTGAGTTTAGATGACAAAGAAGTATTGTCTAAAGTTTCCCCTTTTTCAGCAGCCTTGATTTGTTCCCAGTTTTCATGAACTTGATCCAGGCTATTTACTTGTACATCCCCAAAAACGTGAGGATGTCGTCTAATTAACTTTTCGGTAATGCCGTTGGCGATTTCAGTAAGTGAGAATTGATTTGACTCGCTAGCAATTTGAGCTTGAAGAACAACTTGTAATAATAAATCCCCTAACTCTTCCGTAATTGCACTTCGATCCCCACTACGAATCGCATCCACAACTTCATAGGCTTCTTCAATCACGTAGGGAGTTAAACTTTCAGGAGTTTGTGCCAAATCCCAAGGACAACCACCATCTGGCGATCGCAATTTGGCTACAACTTCTATAAGCTTTTGGATTGCTGTTAATGCAGCATTGGGTGTAGTTGGATTAGACATCTGGATATTTTAGAATTTAGATTTACCGGAAGTGCGAGTAGGAGGTTTTCGCCTGCGTTTCTTGATTTTGGCAGTAGCAGGTAATAACCCACTCAATCCTTGTTTTTTGAAGCGTTTGTAAGCCGAACCACTCCAATCACTTAAGGAATGAGACATTGCTCCTAATTCTAGGCCAACGTACAGGGCGACGCACTCGGTATAATATTCAGAGAGCGATCGCAACATCAGTCTGACAAATTCATCCCAATTCCACTGTAAACCCCAAAAGATTTTAGCAACCTGAATGCCGACGATTCCTAACACCACTATCCAAGTAGCCAGATACAATATTCTCAACGCAGTACCGATTAAAGGGCCGTGAGATAGCAAAGAACGGTGGCGGAGGCTTTTTTGGTATGGTAGCCACAGCCACCGCAGCCAGCCCCAGCGCTGATACTGGCAGGAGTAGATATCTAAGTCGGGGCCGAACATCAGACCGCCGAATAAGAAACCGCCAGAAACCAGTAGAGTTAGGTTGCCGTTCTGAGTCTGCCCAAAAGTCAGACCCGCCACAAAGGGCAAGCTCCAGAGAGTGATGCTATCGTGGGTGCGACCAGAAGGCATGGAGGATAAGGGTTTGGGGATGGAACGGGAATTTTCTAGGGAAAATTTGCCCTTGGTGATTGCTTTTTGATTTTACAGTCTGCTATGATAAAATTTAGTTAGTTAAATCGGGCGGTTAGCTCAACGGTAGAGCGCCTGCCTTACACGCAGGATGTTACAGGTTCAAATCCTGTACCGCCCATACATTCATAGTCTGAATTATCTAACAAGTAAAGTCGTTACTACAAACTGTTATATTTGTGGTAACGATTTTATTTTTTTACTAAAGAAAGATAAATATAGGACTTACGCAGTTAAGTTATATGTAGCGTAGTAATGAGTTAGCGATCGCTAAGGAACTCAAACGCAATCGTCAAGCCAAAGGAAATCTCGAAACGGATAATAATCAATGCTAGAATAGCATCAGAATTGATGCTCAAAAATATAAGCATCAATTCTGATGCTATTGCCAATATCTCCAGATTGGTCAGAACTTCAAGAAGAACAGGGAAAGCTAATCAAAATAAATAAATTTCTCCCAGACAAAAAGGTAAAACTTTTCGGGTGAATTTTTCTGCTAAGAGAACGGAATATGTAGCTACCAATGATTTAACTCATTCTTCAATAGATGAAGTGAAATCTCAATGTAAACTTCCATGTAAAATTGAGTACTTTCATGGAGAGATTAAATAATTAGCCGAGATAGAATCTTGTCAATATCGGGCTAGTATTCAAATAGATCGCATTTATTGCGCTTTATCAGTTTTGGTTTTGATCGCTCGCAGAGCAAAGAAAGTTTCTCAAACTATCTATGAGTTAAAAGCTAGTTTGTTAGCAAATCATCTCAGCTAAGAGCTTAAATATCCCTCTCTGAACGAGTAAACAAATGATTGAATTTAGATATCCTCGAAAACTAGCAACAGAGGTAATTAATTCTTTTAATTATTTATTAAGATGAAACAATTTCCATTTCCCCTACGCTTTTCAATTCCGATCATTCTCTTGCTACTTGGCAGTTTTATGGGATTATTTTCTTTTAAACAAGAGATATCCCAGTTCGATGTAGATGCCGAAGAAGAAATTAGCCATGATGCCAAATTCACTGGGACTCAAACAGCAGAAACTTTAGAGTATTTATATCGAAAAGGAGATATTGAGCAAGCAGAAATCATAATTAGCAAGAGCCAGGGAGATATCAACATAAAATTAGCCTTATTATGCGATGAAAATAATCAGGTACTCTTAGCGACTCGTTACGAACTACGGCAAAAACAAGTTAGTAATACGCCAGCAGTAAATATGTTATTAGCCTTAGAAAAAAGTCGTCAAACAATGTCAGCTCAAACTATTATCTCCCAAGATAAACAGACTCTATGGGCAATTCATCCGGTACTTTTGGGAGCTATACCTGGTGAACTGCGTCCGTCAAGAGTTGGCATACTTCTACTAAAGTATGATTTAACAGCGCTCAAACAACGTAGATATAATAATGCTTTAGAAAGATCCATCAAAACGATTATTGGACTGGCTTTAGTTTGCGTGATTCTTTGGTTCTTTTTTGATAAAACTATCACCCAACGTGCTGCTAGATTAGTCGCCACTAGCAAAAGTTTGACTGTCGGAGAATTAGGTACTCGCGCCTCATTACAAGGCTCTGACGAACTAGCTCAAATAGCAGCGGCTTTTAACAAAATGGCAACCTGGATTCAGAGGAATACGGAGCAACTTCATCACACCCTAGAAGTAAAAGAGGCACTAGCAATTACTGCTGTTTCTCAAACTAAAAACCTGGAACAAACCTTACAGGAATTAAGAAAAACACAAGCTCAATTAATTCAGACTGAAAAAATGTCTAGTCTAGGTCAGATGGTAGCAGGTGTCGCCCATGAAATTAACAACCCCGTCAACTTTATTCATGGCAACATTACCCATGTTACTGAATATACAAATAATTTATTCAATTTAATTGACTTATATCGCCAGCGCTATCCCGATGATAGCATCATGCAAGAATATCTTGAAGATATCGACCTAGAATTTATGAGTGAGGACTTACCCAAAATATTAAACTCTATGAAAATAGGGACTAACCGCATTCGAGAAATTGTAATGACTTTACGAAATTTCTCGCGATTAGATGAAGCCGACATGAAACCTGTTAATATCCATGAAGGGATCGATAGCACTCTATTGATTTTGAACGATCGTCTTAAAGCAAAAGGAGATAATCCCGCAATCAATGTGATTAAGGAATATGGAAACTTACCAGAAATTGAGTGTTATGCGGGGCAATTGAATCAAGTGTTTATGAATATTCTCAGTAATGCTATTGATGCTTTGCACGAATATGATAAAGAGCGAGAGCTAAAGCAAGCTTCCTTAGCACTGATGGGATTAACTCCCCAAGCTAAAGCACTCATCAAAACAATTAATCAGCCTAATAATATTACCATTAAAACTCAGATTTTCAACTCTAATTGGGTGACTATTTCTATCCATAATAACGGCTTAGGAATCAGTCAACATACGATCTATAAACTCTTCGATCCCTTTTTTACTACCAAACCAGTAGGTCAGGGAACTGGCTTAGGATTATCTATCAGCTATCAAATTGTGGTAGATAAGCATCATGGTTCTCTAACCTGCATTTCCGAGCCAGACAAAGGTGTAGAATTCTTGATTAAGATTCCTATCAAACAGTCGTTAACACAGATTAAACAAGGATAAAATACAATGGAGTTTAACAAGTCTGGATTAAAATCTGCGATCAAATTTAATTTTGAATTGTGGAGCCGCTCGTGTTGGCAGTTGCGTCGCTGGTTGCCCGCAGCTTTGGCAACATTAACTGCCAGTGTTTTAATTCTAGTTAGTTGTGCCAAAGAACCTGCTGTTCCCTTGCGGGTCGGTTCCAATCTTTGGCCTGGTTATGAGACTTTGTATCTGGCTCGTAGCTTAGGCTACTATGATAATACTCCCATTCAATTACTTGATTATCCTTCAGGGACAGAAGAGGTGAAAGCCTACCGCAATGGTGAAATTGAAGCAGCAGGAATATCGATAGATCAAGCTTTAGTTTTGGCCGCAACTAATCCAGATGTACGGATTATTGGGGTGATGGATTTCTCCGAAGGGGGGGATGTAATTATAGCCAAACCTGACATTCCTAATATGCAGGCTTTAAAAGGTAAAAAAGTGGGGGTAGAATCAAGTGCCTTGGGAGCATTTTTTATTACCCGTGCTTTAGAGAAATCAGGAATGTCCCTCAAGGATATAGAAGTTGTTCCATTAGGTGTATCTGAACACGAACGCGCTTTTAAGAATGGTACTGTGGATGCTGTTGCTACTTTTGGCCCTGCTTATACTAATCTGATGGCAGTAGGGGCAAAATTAGTGTTTGATAGTTCACAAATTCCGGGTGAGATTGTGGATGTTTTGATTGCACGTCAGAGTGTAATTGATAAGCAGACAAGTGTGGTGCAAGCTTTAGTTAATGGTCGCTTTCGTGCTTTAGATTATTTAGCGAAAAATCCCCAGGATGCGGCAAGTCGAATTGCCCCTCGGACTAAGATTACTCCTAATCAATTTTTGGCATCGTTAAAAGGGCTTCGCAGTCCTGATTTACAGGAAAATCAAAAGTTATTAGGTAAAACTGATTCTTCGTTGCTGAATGCAATTAAACGTCTATCAGAGGTGATGTTAGAGAAGAAGTTGTTACCGGGAAATGTAGATCCTTCGCTGTTGTTGGACGATCGATTAGTGAAAAATGTGAAAATTTCTAATAGCTAATGACTAATGGCTAATGGCTGAATCGATCAACTTCAGCCTTTTTCTATCATCGCACTAATCCACAACCCCAGACACTTTGGAGGGAGTGACAATTGTGGCGTGTTGGTACGGTTGGTACTTGATTTCTGAAGAATGCGATCGCTACCCATATTTAGCTAAGTGTAATTTTTTATACATGGCGTTTATACGTGCGGAGAAAGTTTATAAAGTTTTCGATAAGATGTACTAAAAAATACTCTTTCTACAAGCACTGAAAAATAATTCGATAATATGCTTGACAAGATGTAGAAAATACTTTCTATATATACATAAGGTGCATTCTACACACTGTATTCCAGAACATATAACTCACGACTTAAAAAGGTCAAGGAGAATATCTTGATAAAACTTAAATCTTTAGGTTCAATAGCAGCAGCCGCGATCGCGATCGGCACAGCAGCACTACCACAACCCAGCCAAGCTCAAACCCCTCGTCGTACATTTTCCTGCGGCATGAGCCAGGGTCGCCCAGCCACAATCGTCCGCACCGTCAGAGGCCCAATGACTATGGTGATTTGGACTAACGAGGATTTTACCGCTTCTGGCTGGAATCCAGAACGTCGTTGCAAAGAAATTTCCAGTAGATTTGAGCGCTTTAACAGCAACGGCCAGCTCAAGTTTCTTAAAGCTGGAAAAGTTAGCGGTCAACCAGTTATCTGCGCTGCCAGCACTAGAAACAGTGGTTGTTCCAGTAACACAGTGCTGATTACTCTGCCAGCAGGAAGTAATGCCAATGTAGTGCTCGATCGCCTACTTAATACTCGCGCCGGCGCATCTGCGACCCCCATTTACCTGAGCGCAGACGACGACAAAGCGGTAAGACTCACCTACGATCAAAATGGCGATGCTTCCGTTGACGTAGATGCCATAGTCGATCAGATAAACTGGTAGTGTTTTCGATCGAATCGCAGGGAAATAGTGATGGTGAATTGGCGCACATTGCTGCTAGTTGTCTGTGTTGGCAGTCTATCAATAGCATTGCCAACACAGGTATCGCAGATTAAAGCTTTAATTGGCAAACCGCCAATTCAACTCTCCGCCCCGCAGTTAAATCAGCGGGCGCGGTCAATCACTGTGAAAGTGATTTCAGGAGAAGCGTTAGGTTCAGGGATTTTAATGTATAAACGAGACTCAGTTTATACGGTTCTGACTAACGACCACGTACTCAAAGCCGGGAATCCCCCCTATCAAATTCTGACACCAGACGGAAAAATCTACGAAGCTACAAAGATTTCTCCAGCCAACTCTCTACAGGGAAATGATTTAGGTCTATTGCAATTTGTAGCCGCCGACACAGATTATCCAATTGCCCAACTGGGAACAACACCCACAGCAGAAACTCATGTAGTTGCTGCCGGCTTTCCATTTTCTGCCCAAGGGTTTAAAGATGGTTTTGTAATCAAGTCAGGGCAAGTAAAATGGGTGCTAGACAAAGCATTAGAAGGTGGCTACCAAATCGGGTACACTAATGAAGTTGAAAAAGGCATGAGCGGAGGCCCCCTGCTCAATCGCGCTGGCGAATTAGTAGGGATTAACGGCGTACACGCCCATCCAGTTTGGGGCGATCCATATCTATTTCAAGATGGCTCGGAGCCGAGCGACTTGGATCGAGAGAAAATGAGCCAATATAGTTGGGGCATTCCAGTGGCGACCTTTGAACCCTTGGTTTCCTCCGCAACGACGGCGAATTAGCCGCGATCGTATTTTTTAGTAGAATTTCGGCAGTGCTGAGGCAGTGAAGCAGATGACTTTTCCGTATAGATTATCGGCTGTTTTGATGGGGAGCGCGATTGCTCTAGTGCAGTTTCAACAAATAGCAGCGGCCTTAAAGCCAGAAGAAATTGCTGATATCGCCAAGCAGGTGACAGTAATTATTGGCGGCGAAGACGGCAAGGGTTCTGGGGTAATTGTTGATAGGCAAGGCGATACTTACACCGTCGTGACAGCGCATCATGTGATCGCTAAGGCTGGAAGTTATGCGATCCAAACTATAGACGGTCAAAAATATGAAGTCCTCCGCAGCACTCACATAGCCAATGTAGATTTAGCGCAATTGCAGTTTACTAGCAAGAAAAACTACCAAGTTGCCCAGAGAGGCGATCCGAACTTGCTCAAAGAGGGCATGACAATCTATTATGCTGGCTATCCCAGCAATGACTCCGTTACTACCCGTGATTTTCGTTTTTTTCCTGCACCCATTACTCGTCGAGCGCAAAATTCTAGTGACGGTTATGATATCTCGTATAAAGGAGATCCTCTACCTGGAATGAGCGGCGGCCCAGTGCTCAATGAGGATGGCAAGCTGATCGGCATTCACGGAAAAGCTGAGAGTGTTATTGTTCGCGAAACTATAAACATAGTCGGGACTCAAGCGATACCCATTGATAAGTTGTTGACGCAGCGTTCTAATCCAGAACCGCCAACTATACCCACACCAACTCTAAAGCCAACACCCACACCTACAGTTATACCTACGCCTTCACCTTCACCATCTATTGAGCCTCAAATTTCTGCTTCTCCATCACCTACTCCACAAATTGAGGTATCCAGAAATATCCCGGAATCCCCAGCCGAATCTGCACTTAGTAAAATGCTTCAGGGTCAAGCAACTTACCTGAAAAACAACCGCAATTTTACTAGCGACCCGAAATTACTAGAGCGGACATTTAAAATTCAGCCCCCTTCTGATTATGATTTTGCCATCCTCACCAATAGCGTCGCCAGAGGGATGATTCATTATGCCATTCCTCGCAGTCCGAACTTGAGAAGTTATGTAGGAGGCGTGTTTTTAGAGCAGAATGCCGATCAAAATAATCCGGTGACGGTATCAATTATCTGCCAAACAATCGAGCCAATAAGGAGTCGCCCACCATATCCAACCTACCTGGAAGGTCGCCTGAGTTGTGGTGCGGGAACTGAGCTTAGAAGTGCGAGCAATTTGCCTCAACAAAATTCTCAGTCAGTTCAACCGCCGGGAACAACATCTCCTCAATTGGGAGCTAATTTCAACTTAGTTAGCTTTTGCACCGCTTACGACCATCGCTCCTCACAGCAAAGTCAAGCTTTAGAGTGGCTACAAAGTCAAATTCCCCCAGAAACGCTATTAATATTTGCTGATAAATGGCGCAGCAGACTAATAGATAAAGGCAGGGGACAGATTAATTTAACGGATGCTTGTAGGTATTTCGATCGCACTGGGAAGCATCCTCACCAAAATCAGGCTTTAGAATGGTTGCAGCAGCAAGTTAGCCAGGAACAGTTAGATGATTTTGCTAGAAGGTGGCAAAACCAAGCAGCGGGTGGTTAAGTGGATGTATTACAGCCGTCAGGTGATTTTATAAGTGGTTCTGATAGAAGAGGGGGAACATTTTCTTTAGATAGGAAGTGCGTGTTGTAACAATATTGCGAACCTAGCGAACCCATCTTCAATCCCGATCGTTGCCAGAGAGGAGCGAGAAAATTAGTATCAATTGCAAACGTTGATACATTTGTAAAGCGTCTGTTACCATTATTGTCTTAATTATCTTTACAACACTACAACCTCATGAAAAAGTTTCAAGTATTAGCTGCTATCATCTCTGCAACTGCCCTATCAGGCGCGATCGCTTTCTCTGCGTCAAATTCCGTCGCAGCTTGTCCATTCAGCAAAGTTAGCGCTTCTAAATCTGCTACTGGATCGACGTTTCCTGCTTCGGGGTCTGATAAAATGAACCCTTGGAATAAAGCTGCGATCGCATTTACAGGTATCGCTGGCATCCTCGCATTAGGGGCAGGCTATATGAGTTGTCGTGCGGGTCAACAAGCTAAAGCTGCTTGTGCTGCGATGACTGACTCTTTCGACGATATTGAGGATTCAGAAGAGCTCGTTGCAGATGAACTTGTTTGCAAACACCCCGAAGCGCCTGGGGGTGAACTTGATTTAGTTTTACAGGAAGTTGTCAGCGGTGACACAGTGGAAAAAGAAGTTGCGATCGCAAAATAGTTACTCTCCGGCTAAAAAACAGGCAATTTTCTCTGAAACCTCCAGTTTCTAAAGGCTGGAGGATTTTTGTATGCTCTTTTAAATCAATCTCAGGGTAGACGGCAACTGTTCAACTCGCCGTTATAGTATAATTAAGTACAACTAAAGTCTAAATACTGGGTAATGAATTCTTGGCACGATCGCTTTAATCAAATGAGAGGTAAAACTCGGCTGGCAGTTTGTCGCTTATTCGTCCATCTAGAAGGCGAAGAAGTCGCACCGCTATTAGGAGTTGTTAACCGCACGGCAAGACAAGCAATTGATGCCGAAGGTGACTTAGAAGTTTTAGGGCAAGGACTGGTAGAAATTTGTACTCAGTTATTACAGTATGATACATACTGGCGCTCTGCCGCCAACGAAGGCGATATTTTTTGGGATGAAAGCCAAGCTGCTAACTATGTAGATGAATTGTTTACTGATTCTGCTCAACGCTACCTGAGCGAACCAGACTTTAGCAGATACAATCAAAGCAAAGATTCGCCTTTGTCGTTGCCAGTAACGAAAAATTTGATTGTAATTATTACAGTCGCTTATGAGGGTGAAATGCCTACCCTAGAAAATGATTTAGCTAACATAAGTGCTCTGAAAAATGGTTTAAAAGCACTGATTAACTTACAGTATCAAGAAAAGCTCCGAGCTATCCAAGTTCACTTCTCTCCAGCACAGTTTGGAGATGAATTGACAGACGAGCAAGTTCTGATGAATTTCCCTGAATTAATTCCCTTGTAGGGATCTTTTGAGCAGGGAGCAGGGGAGCGGGTGAGATTTTGTTCTGGCTTATGCTATGCCAGTTAACAGTTAACAACTA